>JADFXS010000004.1:1374-50255 GCA_015233515.1 Deltaproteobacteria bacterium
AATGGGGTTCAGTTGGTCGATGTTTACGTCGGGCCTGGCGGAGTGCTGACCGGCTCGGCCCGAGTAGCCAGAGAGGCGCAAGAGAGGGCCGAAGTTCTGGAGCGAAAGCAAGAAATCGATCGCAAACAGCAAGAACTAGAGCAAAAGAGGATTTTATTTCATGCTCAAATGGCGGCGTTGAAATCGCAATTTGAAGCAGAAGAAAATGATCTTCGGAGACTCATCGATCAATCGCTCATCCGCGAGGACATCTTGGCACGGGATAAACAGAACATGGCTCGGATTCGTGGAGTCGACGATGATATTTCGTGACACACCCAAACAGTTGAACAGCAAAGGAGACCGGAGATGGAGACAACTCTCGATGATGACCCCAAAGATGAAGCCGAAGAGGGTATGTGGAATTTGCGTTTGTACGTGGCCGGGCAGACCCCGAAATCTATTGCCGCGTTTGGCAACTTAAAAAAAATATGTGAAGAACACCTCTCAGGAAAATACAATATCGAGGTGGTCGATCTCTTGGAGGAACCTCAACTCGCCAGCGGAGATCAAATCCTGGCCATTCCCACCTTGGTGAGAAAACTCCCTCAGCCCATAAGGAAGATCATCGGGGATCTTTCCAACACGGAACGCGTCTTGGTCGGGTTGGACCTGCGTCCAGCCAGGCAACAGGGTCAGGGGGTTCAGCTATGACTCAAGACAAAAGGATGGAGGCGGCGAATAGGTTGGAGGAGGCGCTATTGAACTCCGGCAAGAGCGTTTACGTACTGCGCTTGTATGTGAGTGGTCAAACCGCCAGATCAGTCCATGCCATCGAAAATATCAAGCACTTGTGCGAGGAATTTCTCAAGGATCGTCACGAAATTGAAGTAATTGACGTATACGCACAGCCGGAGCGTCTCAAGGAAGCCCAAATTATTGGGGTTCCCACACTCATAAAGGAATTGCCGCTTCCAGTTCGAAGGTTTATCGGAGACCTTTCCAACCAGGAAAACCTTATAGTGGGACTGGATTTGCGTAATATATCCTAAGGATACCAGGAGCTGGTGATGGATCAGGAACACCCGACCTACGAAGACCTCACCACTGAGCTGCAAGAGCTTAGAGTCAAGCTCACAGAAGCCGAAGATACTTTGGAGGCCATCAGAAGCGGCGCTGTAGATTCCTTGGTTATATCCGGGGCTGAAGGCGCGAAGGTTTACTCTCTTGCGGGAACTGATGCTGTTTATCGAACTTTTTTTCAGACTATGGATGAAGGAGCGGTAACGCTCAATGCTCAAGGAATGATACTGTCCTGCAACCATAAATTTTCCAAGCTGCTCGGATTACCTTTTGAAAAAATACTGGGTAATTATTTTGAACTTTTTGTCGTTTCCGAAGACATTGCAACGTTTAAAGCCGCGCTGGAAAAAGCCATACTAGGCGAAGCTAACGTGGAGATTAGTCTACGTTCGGAACAAAATGAAGCTGTTAGAACCAGCACCGCCTTTGCCCATCTACCCTCCACCTTTGGTGAGTTAGTTTGTGTAGTGATTACAGACATCACCGTACGCAAGCGCGCCGAGGAGGCTTTGGAACGCGCGAACGATGAACTGGAACGGCGTATCGCGGCGCGGACGGTGGAGTTGCAGCAAGCCAATGAAAGGCTATTATTGGAAATCACCGAACGTAAGCTGGCGCAAGAGGAGCTGCGCGTACACCACACCGAGTTGGAGATGCAGAACGAGGAGCTGCACTTGACGCAGGCTAAGCTGGACGCCTCTCGGGCCAGGTATTTCGACCTGTATGACATGGCCCCGGTAGGGTATTTAACCGTCGACGAAAAAGGGATGATTCTGGAGGCGAACCTCACCGCCGCCAACCTTTTGGGAGTGAAACGCTCGGATATTAAGGCACAGTCGTTGACCCGATTCATCTTCCCTGAAGATCAGGACGTTTACTACCTGCGCCGTAAACTGCTTTTTGAAACGGAAAAGCCGCAAATGTTGGAAATAAGGGCGTTGCGTCGGGACGGTTCCCATTTCTGGGCCAGGCTGGAGACGACCGTGGCGCAAGATGACGAAAATGGGCGCCCCGTATGCCGGGTTGTGATCAGCGATATCACCGAGCACAAGGGAGCGGAACAGGAAGCTTTGCGTAAGAGCCATGAAATGTTGCGCCTGGTTATGGATAACGTCCCACAATATATATTTTGGAAGGATCGAAACTCGAAGTTTTTAGGCTGTAACCGGAGATTCGCCCAGTTGTGCGAATTGCCCGATTCGGAAACAATCGCCGGGAAAACGGAGATGGAAGTTTATGGTCCTAATTTCATAAAAGAAGCGTATTTTTTTGGTGGAAGTAAAAGCCAAGTCTTGGAATCGGCTCAACCGGAGTATCACCTTGCCGAATCATTTACCAAGCCGAACGGCCAACTTATTTGGGTGGACACGAATAAGCTCCCCTTGCTGGACGCCGATGGCCGGGTGATCGGTCTCTTGGTCTCCTCGGAAGATATCACCGAGCGAAAAAAAGCTGAAGAACACCTGGAGCTGTTAAACAAGAAATGGGCTAGCGAAGCCGTTAAGCGACGGACTTTATCCAAAAAATTGGTCCACCTTCTGGAGAGCGACCGCCTGGAATTGGCGAGAGAGCTTCATGATAACCTCGGCCAGAAACTGACCGCCTTGAAAATGGACCTGGAAAGAACTATTGGACAAATCGACTGCGGCAAACCCAATTTCAAGGAACGGCTCAAGGGGCTGATCGTTCAAATTGAAGGAGTAATGGGAGACATCAACCGGATGGCGCGCGGACTCAGGCCCTTGGCTCTCGATAATCTTGGTTTGATCCCTTCCATACAAGCCTTGTTGTCCACGGTTGAAAACATCTCCGACCTGAAGATTTATTTTTCCCATAAAAGAATCCCCAAGCACTTCGAGCCGGACAAGGAGCTGGCGCTCTATCGTGTGGCCCAGGAAGCGCTGAACAACGTTTTGAAACACGCCCTGGCCGCCACGGTTCATGTCAACCTTTTCGCCCGTTCCGGCCATATATCTTTGACCATTGAAGATGACGGCCGTGGTTTCGACCCGCAAGCGGCGCATAAAGCTGTTCGGGGCAAGACCTCGCTAGGGCTGCTCCTGATGGAAGAACGGATCACTCAGCTCGGAGGACATTTTACCATCGAGACAAGTCCAAATAAAGGAACTATCGTTCTAGCCGAGTTATCTTTGAACCAGGACAGATCGAAAGACCCCAAAGGCCGTTTATGATAACCAGCAAAATCCTATCGGCTGACGATCATCCCGCGACCACTTTATCACCACGGCCATTGTCGACCGTATGGTGCATCACTCTATTATCATCAATATCGACGGCCCTAGCTGGCGAGTGGAAAAATCCAAAAAGATAAACCGCAAAGCCAAGAAAAACGCGGAATAACTGCTACTGTTCCGGGACAAAAGATGTGTGACGCCGCCGGCCAAGAATTGATTGCTGCTGGTCATAAAAAATATTTTTATATTATAAATAATTTATAGTGGTTCTCGAAAGTTTCTTCGTTTTGAAGCATTATTGTCATTTCGAGGAGCGGCCACAGGCCGCACATTTGCAATCCTCAAAGTTGAGATACTATCACCGGGTGAAAAAATTGTTGCGGTCAGTTGTACCGGAACTAATCCACACATGATAAAATCTTTCCGCACTTGGATTTTGTGACCGGGGTTAGCGATATCTGTGGCTATTTGATCCAAACGACAAAGGATATCGTAATGAAGAAGAAACACCCGCAGATGATTCCAACGGAACTCAGTCAAAGTGAGTGGCTGAACATAGTCGATTTTTTGCGCAACGGGTTTGTCGCGGTGGATTCTCAAGGCAATATTAAATCTTTGAACGAAACCGCCGCAAGGATTATCGGGACCGATATCGCCCATGCTGTGGGAAGCCGCGTGGATGACCTCGTTCCAACCATGGGTCTTCTCGAAGTCATGACTAGCGGCCGCGATGAAATGAATCAATCCATGACTATCAATGGTCATAAAGTATTCGTTAACCGGATGGCCATTAGAAGGGGAGATCAGGTTGTTGGCGCTATCGGCGTCTTTCAGGATGCCTCTGAACTTGAAGAACTGTCTCAGGAGCTGGAAAGTGTCAAAGCCGTCAATCAACAACTGGACGGAATATTCGAGTTGGTCGCCGATGGACTAGTCCTCGCCGACGAGAAAGGTGTAATTCTTAGGGTCAATAAAGCATACAAAAGCCTAGTCGGTATTCTTGACGAAGAATATGTAGGGAAAAACGTTCATCAACTTCTCAAAGAGGGGTACATCGGACGATCGGTGAGCGACACGGTGATAAATCGGAGAGCATCGTACACCATTGTTGATGTGAGAAACGGCAGAGAATTGTTGCTAACGGGTAATCCGATTTTCAACGATCGTGGAGAAATCATTCGCGTCGTCACCGTAGTCAGGGACGCCACTGAGTTGAGCGATCTCCAGCGGAGGCTGGCTGAAAGTGAAGCGGCTCGAAACACATATTACGAAGAACTCCAAAAACTGCATGCACAGCTGCCCTATAAAAAAATCATCGCCAATGGTCCTGCTCTTAAGCAGATAGTCGAGCTTGCTCTTCATGTTGCGCAGGTGGATTCGAGTGTTCTTATTCTAGGGGAATCTGGAGTGGGGAAAGATCTGTTTGCGCGGCTCATACACCGCGCCAGCAAGCGAGCTCTGAAACCATACATAGATATCAACTGCGGCGCAATCCCAGGCAACTTGCTGGAATCCGAATTTTTTGGCTATGAAGCCGGGGCGTTCACCGGCGCCCTCAAACATGGTAAGGCCGGCCTGTTCGAACTGGCCCACGGCGGCACGTTGTTCCTCGATGAAGTCGGGGATCTCCCTATGGACCTCCAGGTCAAAGTGCTCAAGGCCATTCAAAGCAAGCAAATAACCCGAGTAGGCGGTACAAAGACCATAGACCTCGATGTGAGGATTATTGCCGCGACTAATAGAGAACTGGAGCAAATGGTTCGTGAAAAGACCTTCCGTCAAGACCTGTTTTATCGATTGAACGTTGTTCCCATAACGTTGCCGCCGCTGAGGGAGCGACGGGAAGACATCATCCCTCTCGTAACCGAGTTCTTGCTCAAGTTCAATTCTCGTTACGGCTACCAGAAATGGATACATCAAGACGTGATGAATTGCCTGGTTGGTTACGACTGGCCGGGAAATGTCCGAGAGCTCGAAAACACCATAGAGCGTCTGGTGGTCACGTGTCGAGATGACTGCATCAACCTGGATTCCCTCCACGGATTCTCCCACAATTTCGCGTTGAGCAGCTGTGCCAGCCTCTCCTTGCTTAAGGTGAGCCGTGAGCAGGAAGAAAGGCAACTTGTTTTAGATGCGTACCGCCAAGGAGGCAGCACTCGTAAGGCATCGGAAATACTAGGTATCAGCCAATCATCCGTAGTTAAGAAGATGAAAAAATATGGGATCCCCGGGGGACACCCCAAATAACCCCTCGCAACGGCCTTCCTAAGGACTCACGGAATTGAAGCTCCCCGCAGCAAGCGGCGAGGAATGCGCTCGCCGGCATGTTCACCCTGCCCGATGAACCCTAGTACTCTGTGATTCACTTTGTAATCGCCGATTCGTTGTTTCCTAACATCCCAATATCAGGACTGTTTGCTGTAAAAACATAACATGTCCGGTAGCAACTCTGATTACTTACCGAATTTCCAAGGAACGAAAGATAATGAAAAACCAGCCTATTGAAGTTTGGCATCTCGGTTGCATAGTCATCAGTAGTCTTGTTCCCCCATGGAATTATCGATGAGACATGGCTCGAAACCGGGTGCGGAATAGTCACGATCCCACGAATCACGCGGCGAGCATTCCAAGGTCCAGGGAGCAAATTTAAACGACGACTCGGTATGGTAATCATGATTGATGAGCCGGCGAAGGGAAAGTAACCCGTCCGGGTTGCTTAACTATGATAGGCTCTATCGTGAGAACACATCGGGAGGCATATGATGAGCGAAGCAAAGAATCTGGTTCAGAACGTAATAGCGGGAAAGTGGAAAGACATCGCTCGTTTGACACAAGAAGCCATTGATGGCGGCATGAGCGCGGAAGACATCATTGATCAACTCAGGGCCGGCATGGAGGTCGTTGGCGAGAAATACTCGACCGGCGAATACTTTCTCCCGGATATGATGGCATCGGCTCGCTGCATGAACATTGCCTTTGAAGCCCTCAAGCCTGTGATGGAAGGCTCCCGCATTGAAAGCCTGGGAAAAATTCTTATCGGTACTGTAAAAGGAGACATGCACGACATAGGTAAAAACATCGTCGTCGGTTTCCTAAAAGGGGTTGGATTTGAGGTGATAGACCTCGGCACAAACGTGCCTGCGGAGAAATTTTGCGATGAAGTTCGGAATCACAAGCCTGACATCCTTGGCCTGTCTTCACTCCTGACCACTACCATGCACGAAATAGGAGTTGTTGTTAAAAAACTTGAGGAAACAAGGCTGCGTTCCAGCGTTAAAATTATAGCGGGCGGAGCACCTGTCACCGAGGCCTTCGCGAAACGCATGGGAACCGACGCATATGCGGCCGACGGCGGTCAAGCCGTAAAAATCTGCAAACAGTTCTTCTAGTGCTGAATGCGTTTTAAGAGGTTGTTTCAAAATGGCTCTCACCCAAAAGCAAAGAATTCTTGATGTTGTTGCGGGCAAGCAGGTTGACAAACTTCCTTTCGGAGCTCGCATCGATGTTTGGTACAACTATCACGCAGCCCACGATTCGCTTCCGGCCAAATACCAGGGCTGGTCCCAAACCGATATCATCGCCGACCAGGGAGCCGCCGCGCAAAAGCGGTTCTTCTCCGTGTGCAGGGAAGAATATCATGACATGGAGGTGGTAAAAAGGCAGGAGCCTCCGTACGAAGTGACCGAGTTTATTACCCCCATCGGAGTATGCGCTATAAAGCTGCTCTGGTCTGTAGCCGAAGGACCTTGGTTGGCCTATGAACACGAGAAGCTTTTCAAAAGTGAAAAAGATTATCCCCTCGTCAAGTACATATTGGAGCATACGGTTCCGGCCTTCAATGAGGATTACACGAAAGAGCGCGAGGATATGGGAGATCGCGGCATCGTTATGACGGGAACAGGGTTATGGAGCCCTCCTCAGAGAGTGATGCGCGAGATCATGGGGTTTGAGCTCTTCTACAACGAGTATATGGATCGCCCGGAAAAGGTTGAGGAAATGCTGGAAGCGATGACGAATCTTGAACGAAAGAAGCTCGACATTTGCCTTTCATCCGAAATTGAGATCATCAATCTCTGCGCCAATTTGAGCGATGACATTCACACGCCTGTTTTTAAACGGTACTTCACCCCTTGGTTCCGGGAAGCCAATGAAAAGATCCATAAGGCCGGCAAATTTTCCATGGCCCATGTGGACGGGGAGATGAGGCGCTTGAATCCGCTCTATGCCGAAACGATGCTTGACGTAGCCGAGGCCGTAACTCCAGTGCCGCAGACCAAGTGCACCATGAGTGAATTTCGAAACATGGGGGATCACGTGACCCTATGGGGCGGAATACCTTCAATATTGTTTGAGCCGTCCGTAAGCAATAAGGCGTTCGATGACTACGTAAAAGGGATATTCAAGGAAATGAAGCCTGGATACCGCTTCATCGTTGGAATGGGGGACAATTTACCCGTTGACGCCGATATTGACCGGGTGGGGAGGGTCGTGGAACTGATAGACAAATATGGAATGCTACCCATAAAATAGCCTGTTCCAGTAAAAACTGAACATGCAAGCGAGCGCATTCCCCGTAGCTTGCCGCGGGTTAGCGAGCAAAAGAATTAAAACGCGTTCATTCCTCACATGTCGAAGATTTCTCGAAGCTTACTACGAGGAGCTTCAACCTTATAATAGTTCTCGAAAGTTTCTTCGTTTTGAAGCACCGTTGTCATTTCGACGGAGCGGCATAGGCCGCGACGAGAAATCTCTAACACCGCAAATTTAATGAGATTTCTCCCTTCGGTCGAAATGACAGACATTGTGGCTGATGGAAAAAAGCGGAGGAAAGGAAATTTAGACCACACTATTCCGAAAAAACTTTCGAGAATCGCTATAAATGAAACTAAGCGGTACGGCATAGGTGGGATCTGGTTCGCTACTCGTTCTCGAGATGAAATTTGGAAATTTCATACAACCAAAGGAACTCCAACGAGAGAAAAACAACATCCGGATTACATTTTAAAAAAAGTAAGGTAAGAAGATAAACATCGCTTAGTTGCTTGGACTAAATTCATTAATTTTAGAAATAACCTGGGATGACCAAGTTAAAAAAATCGCATTTTTTAACATGCCGGCGAGCGCATTCCTCGTGGCTTGTTGCGGGATTAGCTGGCAAAAACTAAAATGAGTTATAGCGATGCTCGAAAGTTTTTCGGAATGATGCGGTTAAAATCTCAGCTCATTCGCGAACACCCCAGTCTGTCATTTCGACCAAAGGGAGAAATCTCATTGTGATTTGGTAGTGTTGGAGATTTCTCGCCGCGGGGAGCTTTAACATTTTTGAAAAATCTTATGGTGCTATCTTAAGCGGGCGTTGTTGGACCACAATTTTTTCCTCAGCTAACTTTAGAAACAAACAAAATTTGGTTTGCGGTTAAACGCTGACTGACCAATTTCAATGACGGAGGTGCTATCATGGATTCAAAGGCATTCAAGTCCGGCAATCGCAGATAGTACCTATCCGGGAGAGGGGGCGAAAGATCGTAGTGATCGGGAAGGCCTTCAAAACCGTTCGGGTTTTAAATCAACAAAAACAAGAAAGGGGTATTATGGTGGATCCAGGGTTATACGTAGCATTCCTGTTGTTCTTTGTGGGATGGATTTTTTGTCTTAATGGTTTAACTGCTTTGAATTTAGTCGGCACTAAAGAGGCTGGAGTTTGGAATTTGGTAATTTCCGCGATGATGTTTATTTGGGTTATCTATTTCCTTGGAGCTAACTTGATTGGCAAAGGCACGATTTGGTTTGCGGCTCAAGTTCTTCTATTTGCCTTCACCTATTTATTCCTCGGATTGAACTATCTTCTTGGAACGGATGCCAGAGGGTTGGGATGGTACTGCCTTTGGGTTAGTTTGGTTACACCAGTTGTTTCATATCAAAACTTCATGGCTGGTGATCCGAGATTCGGCGCTATCTGGGCGATCTGGGGAGTATTGTGGTTCTTATTTTGGGTAATTTTAGGCTTGGGCAAGACTTCCGTCATGAATAAAGTAAAATACCTCATGGTTCCCACCGGAGTTTTGACCGCCTGGATTCCCGGCTTGTTAATGTTCATTGGAAAATGGTGACTTACGGCAACAATTGAAGCTCCCCACAGCGAGCTGCGGAGAATTTCCGGCATGTGAGGATAGAAAGTGTTTTATTTTTTGTTCGCTAATCCCGTAGCAAACCACGGGGAATGCCCTCGCCGGCATGTTCAAGGAATGTTAGAGAGAGATTCTTAATTATCGTCCGCTTTAAACTGAAACACTAAAAATTTCAGCAAGGAGTTCTTTATGGTCGGGAAAAATACATTGGGAATTGCCGCGCCCACTATAGACGAGTTAGCCAGAATCGCCAGGCAATATCATCTCAACCTCAGCCTGGAAGATTTAACCATTTTCCAAGCAGGGATTGAAGGATCTTTAGGCTCATACAGACGTCTCTCCGAACTCGATGAACCAAAACTCCCCGTGAAGTATCCCCGTGGCCCTGGCTATCGCCCATCACAAAGTGAGAATCCTCTAAACGCATGGTACTGGCGTTGTTCCATAAAGGGACAGAGCAAGGGGAAACTTGAAGGCAAGAAAATCGCCATTAAAGACAATATCTGCGTCGCTGGAATTCACATGATGAATGGTTCGGCGGTTCTCGAGGGCTTTGTGCCGGATGTGGATGCAACCGTTGTAACTCGTATACTGGACGAAGGAGGTGAAATTACCGGGAAAGCCGTTTGCGAGGACTTCTGTTTTTCCGGCGCCTCATTTACCTCAGCCACAGGCCCTGTTCATAATCCTCACAATCCCGCCTACAACGCGGGAGGCTCTTCGAGCGGCAGCACAGCGCTGGTCGTCGCAGGTGATTGCGACATGGCCATGGGAGGCGACCAGGGGGGCTCGATTCGCATACCGTGTTCTTGGTCGGGGGCGTATGGATTAAAGCCAACTTGGGGACTCGTTCCATACACCGGCGTCTTTCCTATCGAGGCGACCCTCGATCATACGGGTCCCATAGCGGCGACAACCGCGGATGTTGCCCTTCTGCTGGAAGTTATCGCGGGAAAAGATCCTTATGACCCGCGCCAAGCGGAGGTCATAACAAAACCTTACACCAAATCCTTGGTGGGTGACGTAAAAGGCCTGAAATTCGGCGTGGTCAAAGAAGGATTCGGGTGGGAGGGCATATCCGAAAAGGATGTTGACGAAAGCGTGCTTAGTGCCTCGGCCATTTTCGAGGAATTGGGTGGACAAGTGAAAGAAATTTCCATCCCCATGCACAGAGACGGGATTCACGTCTGGAACGCCGTCGCCACGGAAGGGGCGCTGGCCCAAATGATCCTTCATGACGGGATGGGGCTCAACTGGGCCGGATACTATACGACGGCGCTTGTGGACTATTACGGGAGGGCCAGAAGGGTCATGGCGGACAATTTCTCCGACACCGTGAAATCTGTCATTCTCCTGGGACAGTACATGGCGGATAAGTACTACGGCCGTTATTATGCCAAGGGGCAGAATCTTGTCCCCGTCCTCCGGGCCGCCTACGATAAAGCATTGGAAGATGTTGATCTGCTCATCATGCCGACGGTGCCGATGAAGGCCACGCTGATTCCTGTCGACCCCACGGTAGCGGAGTACTTCAAAATAGCCCTGGGAATGCTCCAGAACACCGCGCCCATTGACTGCAGCCACCATCCAGCCATGAACGTTCCCTGTGCAAAGTCAAATGGGCTGCCGGTGGGCATGATGTTGATCGGAAGACTTTTTGAGGATGATGTTGTCCTCAGGGCCGCGGACGCCTTTGAGAAAACGGGTGTTTACAAGTGATAAGATGAATGTGCCGCTGTCTTAGCTGAATTAAGAGGATAGTATCTTTTTCTTGGCTTTCCGCGAAAGAAAAATCCGCGGAGACAAAATAGAACCATGCGCCCGGTAGTGTGGGAGGATGGCGGGGCCAACCCCGCCTTCTTCCCGATGGCGCAATTGGGGCAAAATAAAGCACCCCGCAGAGCTTAACCGGGTGGTCTTTGAGAAGCATCTAGCTGAATAGTTCAAGTTCTTTGGAGTTGACCGACCATTTCTCACCCAACCGCGAAGAAGCGCATCGCGTGCTCAAGGAAGACTGGTCCGTCGGGAACCGCCTCTCAACCCGGCCCTGAACCGGGCTGAAAGGGACCGCTGAAAGTTTAGAAATTATTTTTGTACGAATTGATACTATTGACCAAGGATGTCACATCCATGTTCCCGATGCCGCTCCAGAAAACCGGCCAGTTCGTATTAGTAATCGGATCAAGAGTATTCGGAAGAGGAACAGAGTAATTATGCCCTGAAAAATAGTACCCCCTGTAAAGATCCTGCAGAGCCTTGTTCGTGACCAGCAACGGGTCGAGTTGTTCCAAGGAAGTGTTCAAGAGATTCCTCGCGGAATACGCCGCCGAAAAGGTATAGTAGCTATTGAAGCGCCCCGGCAGGGTGGAGAGGTCGTAGTTCAAAGAACTATAGTCGGTGGGGCGGAATGTGCCGGAAGAAAACGTAAAGATCTTGAAGGCCGGGTTGTTACCAAAATACGGGGCGATGGCCGGTGTTATTTCAAGCACGTTGCCTGGCGACATGATGCGGTATTCGTCCATGTGGGTATGGGCGGCGAGCGTCAGGGTTATGAGGCCCGGATATTTGGCCAGCATGTTCAGGAAACTTGCCTGATAAGTCGAATTCCACATCATCGAGGCGGATGCCGTCTCAAGGGGAAGACCTTTACTGACAACAGCACTGGCGGTTGTCGTGATATCGGCGCCAGGCGGCACATGCATCAAAAGCCAGACTTGTTGACCATGAGCTTTGGCTGAAGCAAGCTGCGAATCAAGCCAGGCCATTTCGGCGTTTACCGCGCTGCTGTTGTCGCCTGGGAGAAGGGCGCCGCAGATGACGGTATTGATTCCTATAACCAGCAAATTTGTTCCAAGCGGCTGGCAAGAATAATATCCTCCAGCAGTAAATGTATTCATGAAAGTCTGCCGGTCTGTGGTACTATTCAAAAAATCCGTGTAAAAAAGTTCCGCGTTACTGGCCAGGAAAATGCTATCCGGGCCCAAGCCGGTGTATGAGTCAAGGTTTCCAACCGCGAACATGACCGGAATGTTTCCGACCGCCGCTCTCACCTGCCCCATAAAGAATGAAACCGTCTTATCGGTAAATGCCTGCAGGGCGGCCAGGTCCTTGCTGCCGTAAAGAGAGAAAAATGTTGCCGGAATGTTATGTCCAAGAATGTCGCCGGTAAAAATAACCAGCGGACACGATCCCAGGTTCTGGTTTATGCTTGCCAGAGCAAGCACAAGCAAAGGGTAGTTGGAATCGTTGCCCCAAGTCGAAGGTGTGGTTATGCTCGATGTTTGGAAAATACCCGCCCACTTGCCAGCATCCGCGGCCATGAGCAACGGGAACAGAGATTTATCATAAAAAGGACTAAAATGGACATCAGAGAAGACAAGCACCGGGAAATTGCTGTTGGAGGAGGTATCGTTTCCGCCTCCAGTACATGCGCTCAGGCCGGCGATATATGTACCGGCAACCGTAGCCGCCGAGTATTTTATGAAGTCACGCCTGGTTATCCCTCTGACCATCTTAATATCGCCACCGTCACCGATTAAATTCCCGTCATCTCCTTTCAAAATCCGGCCTCCACTATTTTTCACCGTATTCTTGCTCCTTTAAATTTTAGACTCTTTGAAAAAACCGGTCCGCACGAAGCGTTCCTCTAAGCCGGGGGAATGTTTGAAAAACATTTTGGCTTTCGATACGCGAAGATGGTGCTGTTCGCCAAAACAAACCATTTCGCCGGAGTAAACTAGAATACACGCCAGTATACTCTTTAAGCGGCTAGAAAAAGCAAATTTTTTGTTTATGAGCGGGTCCGTTTTTAGGAAAATACATAAGGCCGGGCACCTTTAGTTATCCTTCAAACAGAGCGTCCGTAAAATACTTATAGGCTTAGGTCAATCCTTCCCGTCCAAAACAACCCTGACCTTGTCCAGCAAATCGGTTAATTTGTACGGCTTCCCGACGTATCCGACGGCGCCGGCTTCCACAGTCTTCTTGATCTGCCCATTGACGGCATACCCACTGGCGACAAGGACCTTGGCGGCAGGGTCGATCCGAACGATTTCGCCAAGGCATTTAAGACCACCCATGCCCGGCATGCCGATGTCCATAATGACGAGGTCGATTTCTTTAGGACCGCCGGCGTAAATTTTCAGGGCTTCTTCGCCGCTGGATGCCGTCAGGACCGTGTATCCAAACTTTTTCAATAAATGGGAGGCAAAGCCCCTGATCGGTTCTTCATCATCGACCAGCAGGATGGTCTCCGTTCCACCCCTGGGTAGCTTAGCCTTGCTTACCTTTTCTTCATCAATGTCCACCGGCATGATGGCGGGCAGGTATATCCTGAAAGTGGTTCCCCGACCGACTTCGCTGTAGCAATCGATATGGCCGCGATGGCCCTTGACGATCCCGTAAACAGAAGCTAATCCCAGACCGGTTCCTTTCCCGATTTCCTTGGTCGTGAAAAATGGTTCGAAAATTTTCCCGACGGTTTCCTTATCCATGCCATGCCCGGTGTCGGAGATGGTCAGAAGGACGTATTGGCCGGGCTTGGCTTCCAAGTTGGTTTGGGCATATACTTCATCCAAGGTGATGTTTTCCGATTCAATGATCAATTTGCCTCCGTCCGGCATGGCGTCGGCGGCGTTTTTCCCGAGGTTGAGCAAAATTTGTTCCATTTGAACCGGATCAGCTTTAATCGGCCATAGAGAACGACCCGGATGCAGTTCAATTTCGATCATTTTGGGAATGGTCCGCTCCAGCATTCGGCAGGCGTTTTCTATTTCCCGGTTGAGTTCAACGGGTTTGCGCTCCGTATCGACCTTACGACTGAACAATAGCAAATCCCGGACAAGCTCCGCCGCCCGGTTCCCCGCCTGGAGGATGGCCTGGAGGCTGGGATACTCCGGGTCAGTCTCGTTTTTGTCTATGAGCAGCATCTGGGTATAGCCGTTGATAGCCTGGAGCAGGTTGTTGAAGTCATGGGCGATGCCACCGGCCAGGGTGCCGATGGATTCCATTTTCTGGGCTTGTTGGAGTTGAGCCTGAAGCTTCTCTTTTTCTTGTTCCGCTTGTTTACGCTCGGTGATGTCCAGGGCGTAATGGAAAAAAAGGTCTTCCGTAACAGGAACCCAGTGAGCTTCCCAAAATCTCCCGATGGATTCAACTTCAAACATTTGGGGTTTTCCGGTCTCCCAGGCTATCGGCGCCCGGCAGAACGAGCATGGTTTATCAAACTTCGGCCAGCTTTTGAAGCAGGTGGCGCCCAGTCGCGCTTCGGAATCCAGGGCGGTTTTGTTCAGGGCGACTATCTCCCTGGTTTTTGTTTTAAGCAGCAAAGCAACGCACGGCAGCGCGTCCATGAAGGTCTGAGCTATGGCGGTCTTTTCCCGCAGCTCCTTTTCAGCGCGCTTGCGTTCGGTGATGTCCTGAACAAGCCCGGTAATAACCAGTGGATCGCCGTTGTCATCCCTTTGGACTTCGGCGATGGACCAGATGATTTTGGGTTCCGTGGAGTTTATCGGATGGATTTCGAATTCCAGATTATATTCTTTTCCTTCTTGGATAAGGTCGATCAGCGCCTGATGAACCCGCTCTCTTTCCGGAATGCAATTTTCAATCTCATCGGTCGAAAAGTTTGACTTTTCAGGATCGAACCCATAAATACGCTTGGCTTCATCCGATCCCCAGAAGTGATTTGTTTTCAGGTCATATTCCCAGTTGCCGGTATGGCCGATTTTTTGAGCTTTTTGATATCGTTCTTCCGACTTCCTCAGGGCTTCCTCCATCTGCCTGCGTTTGGTGGTATCTTCTATCATGGGCAGGTAGAAGAGCGGGAAGCCGGTTTCACTCTTAATCAGGCGCATCGACAGATTAACCCAAATAATATTTCCATCCTTGCGGATGTAGCGCTCTTCCAGGTTATATGAACCAATCTGGCCGGCGGACAGCCGATGGGCTTGAGTCATATCAACGGCCAAGTCTTTGGGATGAGAGATATCCGCTAAGCCAAGGGAGAGCAATTCTTCCGCCGAATATCCGGTGATAAGACACAGGGTCTCGTTGACTCGCAGAAACTTGAAATCCAAGGAGAGCATGGCCGCACCGATAGGGGCTTCGTCGAAGGTGCGCCGGAACATTTCCTCGCTTTTATGAAGAGCCTCTTCAGCCGTCTTGCGCTCCGCTTCCCGGGCTTCAAGGGTCGAGGCCATATTATCAAAGGCCTTGGCCAGCATTCCCAAGGAAGTCTTGGTTTCAATCAGACCGGTCCGGGTCTCCAACTCCCCCTTTCCGATGCGGGCGGCGAGTTCCCCCAGGGCCTGAAGTCGCCGGATAATTCCATAGTGGCCTATGGTCCAAGCCGCCAATATGGACAGGAGAGCGGCCCCGGCCAACCATATCAGGTATTCCCTGGTTATGGCGTCCGCCTTTTCATAAGCCAGCTTTTCCGGAATAGCCGCCACAATAATCATGTACGGAAGGGTCTCGGGTTTTAGTTTGAGTTGGCGGAAGGCATAGTATCGGCTGACCCCGTCGGCGCCGGTATGCAGGGATAAGCCTTCGGGAGCCGTCATGGAATATTCGGACCATGAGGCGGGGGGAATCGGCTTGCCTACGGGCGTTTTTTCATTAGGGGGATAGTAGCAGAGGCGTATCCCCTTGTAGTCTAACATTGAAAAAATGGAACCCTGGGGCAGGGAGGCCTTTTGAAACTGTTGGGTGAATTGGTCCAGTTTCAGGCTGGCGGTCAGCACTCCGGTCAGGCGGCCATGGGAATCAAGAACCGGCCAGGCAAAGGCAATGATTGGAATCGCGCTGATCCGGCCGATTATGTATTCACCGGCTGAGAATTCCCGGTTTTTAATCGCATCCATGACGTGTTTCTGGTTCCCAAAGTTGGCCTTGACCAAGGGCAGCCCCGAGGCCACTACGTCCCCTTCGGGATTCAGAAGGGTTATATTGCCATAGTCGGGATTGAGTTGAAGCAATTTCTCGAAAGTCCGTGAGCAAGCCTCAAGATCATGGTTCTGGATATCCGGAAGCAAAGCCAGGGCGCTCAGCAATTGCCGGACGCTCAAAACCATATTTTCCTGCTGATTCGCGAAGGAATTGACCAGCCGTAGGGCGTCTAATCTGCTCGATTCTATCTCATGGTTCCGGCGTTCGAGGCCGGAAAAGAAGATAACGGCCATAATCGGCGCTATGGTCGCCAAGACGATGAAGCAAAGGTTGAGTCGGATGGATTGGGGAAAAAAATTCAAAATAGTCCGCATAGCCGAATTTCCCGTCCTATTCATTTGTCGGTGATTTTTGACCTGTAGCTATTACCTTCGATTACTACGCATTTCCTTGTCTATCACAATAATACACTACAATCCTAAATCCACCATCAAATCGCGGATAGGGCGCCCACAAGCGGTGAATCGGGGACGACGGGGCAAACGAATTTGAAAATAATTAATGACGGATTTTCAGCATGAATTGACTGGGTTTACTTTCTTCTTGGCTCCTTTAAAAGCTCATAGTAGATTGAAGCTATCCGCGGCAAACAGCGGGGAATGCGCTCGCCTGCATATTAAAGATGAAAAAGGAGAACGCTCCATTATGGCCCGGTCAAGCAGCCTAACCGTGAAAAGCCAGCAGTGGCCTATCCCGCCCATAAGTTTCAGGACCTTTTTTAAAACGCTATATTCCGCTCTGACCAGCCTGACGCCGGAAGAATGGGCCGAGGCCGAACAGACGGCCCTGGCTTCCCTTCCGCGAATATCCAGTGAAGGCGACCCTAAACGGCGGGCCGAGATTCTTATCTGGCGGGCCTTGGTCCGGGCTTCCCTCGAATTGGTCCGCGAGGTCTCGCCCCTGGCCCTGAGACTCTGGCCCGAAGACCAGGATAAGGCTCTGGACGTCATGGAGTTGACCATCCCCTATAGAAATTTCGATCCGGCGGCTTTTCAATCCGACCCCGCCGGCCTCCCGCTGCTGGCCGATATCAAACCGCCTTTCAAGCAATGGTTCGCCAGTTTAAGCATCGAGGAAGGCCGGCTGGATGCTCTGGTGGACAGACTCAATCCATATTTCCTGTGGACCCTGGACCTGGAAGCGGCCAAGGAAGCGGATATCGCGCCCTTTCCGGACAAAACAGGCCTCGATCGCGCCTGGCGGTCCTATGAACTTTATATGAAAAAGCAGGTGCACGAACCGGCTTTCTTTCATGAAACCTTTGGGTTGGCGCAGATTTATATCCCGCTGGCCGTTTGGATTGCCTCCCGCGGCGGCCGGAAAAAAACCGCCGCCGGAAGCCCTTCCGGCCCGGCCAAGCCGCTGGTGAAGGATCTCTGGCAATATGTGGAATCCTGGTCGGAAACCGGCCGTGAAGATATGGTCCTCCTCAGCGGCCTATCAGGATCGGGCCGAACCTCTTCCGCCAAAACCCTGACCCTTAACCTGCTCAAAAAAGGGCGGGTCCGCGCCTTTTATGGGCCCTTGTCAAGGATAGCCGCCAGCGGCCCGCTGTTTCAAAACCTGGCCGAATATGCCTCCTCAAGCGGTTTCTTTCAGGTCGAAAGCATTGAAGAATCGAGCGGACTATATCCTTTGGTCCTGATTCTTGACGGACTTGATGAACTTCCGACCACCGGTCGTTCCCTGGAGGCCGGCGCTTTGGATCTCCTTGGCCGGCTCCGGTCGGAACTGGACCGTCTGAACCAGGATGGCCGGAGAATCATGGCCCTGGTCACCACGACGCCCAACCTTTTGGAGGCGATCGAATCCGAACTGCCCGCCGCCTTTACCACCCTGAACCTGCTGCCTTATTTTATACCCGAAGATCAGCGCGAGGGATTTTTTGATCCGGACGGTTTGCTGGAACGAAACCTGAGTCAAACCTGGTGGACTATTTACAGCCGGGTTATCGGTCGAGACATGACCAAATTCGTGGAATCCCTTCAACGGGTGGGACGTCCAGGCGGCCCTTTGAAAAATCGCCCATTGGCGCACTACTTCCTGGCCTTGGCGCTGGAGCGAGATCAGGTCGCCCTTTCGGAGAAAACCGGCCAGACCGAGGCCATTCTGGGCTCCCTGAACGCCTTGCACAAGCTGATATTTGATGAACGCAAACCCTACCGTTATCTGTATCCAATCGACCAGAAAGACTTTTTCTCCGCCGTTTTCATCACGGCCACCTCGACGTGGCGCTATAACGGACCAGCTGATCCGGAACAGATAAAAGCCTTTTTCAAAAAACAACGAATAGAAGCCTGTCTGGAAAATTTCATCGAACTGGCCCGTTCCGGAGTCCTGGGTCTAGTAAAAATCGCCTCGGCTCCCGGACCTGTCGGACATCACCACCGC
This sequence comes from Deltaproteobacteria bacterium, assembly GCA_015233515.1. The sequence continues at coordinate 20,099 of JADFXS010000004.1, forward strand.
CGGATATTCGAATTCGTCCATCCCGGTTTGGCGAAATTTGGTCAGGCCTTGGTGGTTTTAGCCATGCTTCGGGCCTTAAGGGAAGATCTGGCTCGCCGGAACGTTCAGCCTTTTGTCGGAGCAGACGAGCGCCTGGCTCTTCTGAAGTGGGCTGAACTATGCGGTCCGGGTGAAATGGACCTCGAGCTTTTTTCATTGATCAAGACCACGATAGCCAGGGAAAAAGAAGAGGACGTCTCCGTCTGGCAGGATGTCTGTTTGAGCTTGATTGATCAGGCCCTGGCCGAGGGAATACCAATGGAATCGGCCATGGAGCGTTTGACCTTTCAAGAGCAGACCCGGCAGGCACGCAACGCCGAAGAAGCCCTTTTAGCCGCGCACTTTGCCTGCGCTCAGGTGTTGGAAAGAACAGGACGGCCGAAATGGCCGGACACTTCCAGCGCATTGGGATGGATTCGCCGCCTGCAGGATCGACGCGGCGGGAAAGAAGGACGCTTGGCCCTGCGCGCCCTCGGCTTTCTCGATTTCTCCGGCTGCTTTCTGGAAGGACTCGATTTGAGACGGGCCGATTTCACCCAGGCCGACTTGACCGCCGCCCGGCTGTCTTTGGCCAATCTGGACGAAGCCCGCCTGCATAAGGCCCGGTTGAATGAAGCCGATCTCTCGGAAGCGAGGCTGCGGAGAGCGGATCTAAGCCTGGCCTATCTTCGTCGGGCCAATCTTCATCGTTGCGACCTGACCGGCGCCAATCTCCACAAAGCCGACTTGAGCGACGCCGATCTTTCCGGAGCCGATTTCTCCGGAGCCGATCTAAGCCTGGCCGTTCTGACCGGCGCCAATCTCCAGGGCGCGATTTTTACCGGGGCTAATCTTGATGCAACCGAGCCGAGGCCGACGGATCGGCCCTTAAAATAATCGGAGCGCCGATCCGGTCAATACCGGTTAGCAAAAAAGGTTATTTTACCAGGGGCTCATTTCAGCAGCAGGACTTTAGTTTGACTGGGGGAAAGATTGGCCCCCATGGCGTTAGGTGCGGAACCGTTCTGACCCGTGGGGCTGGACAGGTGCACGGCAGGCTGGCCTTCGATAAAAACCGCGGTGCTGCCCATGGTAAAAGTGGTGGGGCCGATGAACATGCCGGAAACCAAGCCGCCGGCTACGCCGCCTTCGTCGCCGTTGCTCATGGGAATCTGGCTGCCCAGGTGCAAAGCGGGCATGGCGTCGACCAGGACCGCCTTGGCGCAGAGGCCGGGATTGGCCGAACTGCCCATGGACATATTGGGATAGGGAATGGGGACCGGCCCCACCGGCGTCGGGGTGTTGCAGGCGTCCGGGACGGCCAGGCATTGACCGCCTTCCATGCACATGGCGAACATATCGGTCTCCTTTCGATTAGCCCAGGTGGATGGATTCCCCGTCGATCTTGATCGTTTCCTCGGCCGTCAACGACGCCCGCTTGCCCTTCATGAACAAAGATCCCTCAACCAGACAGCGCAGGCGACCCAGGCAGGCCTGTTCCAGTTCCTCGATAAATCGAAAGCTTTGCCGCGCCTTTTGGACCACCACTTCCGCCGAGGTCTCCAACATTTTAATCACCAGGTCCGCCTTGCTCAAGCTGGCGGCCAGGCTTCGGCCCGTCCATTGGAACTCCCGGATTCTGGCGTGGCCCTGAACAGCTTCAATCTCCAGCCGGGGTGAGGTTAGGTTCAAACCTTGTTCGGCCGCAACCCTGAACGAGCCACCCGGCGTGGTGATGGTCAAGCCGCCGGGAGCCGCCAGCTCGACCGCTTTGTCTTGGGATCGTTCCAAGATGTTCAAGATATAGCATTCTCCCAGGGGATCGACGGTCAAAAGGACCTTGTCGCCCGCTTCGGGCTCCATCAGGCAGCCGGCGGCCTTGATCGCCCGGAAAACGCCCAGGCGCGTCTCCACTTCAAAAGTGTCATCCAACCTTCTGGTCGCCAGACCGTGGACGTGGAACACCGTGTCGACGGTCGAATGAGCCATGGGGATCGGCATGTTGGGAACTCCTAACCATAAGCGCGGTCCGTTGAGACCGGAGATTAAATTTGCAGTTTAAATACGTCGAACGTACTCCGTTTAAGGTGCGCCCACTGGAAATTGGTTGTTTTATTCATGACCGCTCGAAAAAAATCGGCCATATACAGACTGGCGCCCTGAAAATCAGCCTGAACCATGCGGGCTTTACGAAAGTGCCCTTTGAAAAAGTCGCCGTGCTGGAGATTTGCGCCGGTCAGATCGGCTTTTTGGAATTTGGCTTCCCTGGCCGAGACGGCGTCCAGGCCCGCACCGGCCAAAGCACAGCCGGAGAAATCCGCCCGATGCATGGAAGCCCTGGAAAAGCTGGAACCGTTGAGGCCGGCACCGCTCCAGCAGGCTTGATCCATTTTGGCCCGCGTGAAGGTCGAATGGGGCAATGAGGTTTCAGCATCGGCCCGGCTTTGGGTCAGGTCCGCGCCTGGGAACATCGCGGCTTGGCCTCGGGCGCCCTTGAAAAAAGCCGAAACGGCCTTGGCTTGATCGAAATTGGCCCGGTCCAGCAACGTCCTGGAGAAATCCGCCTTCACCAACCAGGCTTTTTCGAAGTGACTGTCAGTCAGGTCCGAACCGACAAACGAAGTTCTTTCGGCCCGGCTTTCCGTGAAATCTCCGGCCGGGAGCGAAGCCTCCTCAAAGGAGGCGCCGGTCAGCTTGGCTTGGCGGAATTTAGCCCGGCCGGCTTGGGCCCGATCAAGATCAGCTTCGGATAAATCAGCGCCGGTGAGATCGGCTTCCGCTAGCGTCGCACCGCTTAACGTCGCTCTTTTCAGATTAGCCTTTTTCAGGTCGGCGGACGAAAAATCCGCTTGCGACAGGTCGGCTTGATCCAGGTTGGCTTCGACCAAGACCACGTTTTTGAAAATGGCCCGACGGCCGCGGGCGCCTCTAGCCTTGATGGAAGTTAAATCGGCCTGGGAAAAATCGGCTTCCGAGAAATCAGCCCGGGTCAAATCCGCGCCGGAAAGGTTTGCTCCAACCAGTATGGCTCGGTTCAATTTGGCCGAAGCCAACACGACCAAGGACAAGTCCAGACCGGAAAGATCCAGGCCGGTCAGGTCCCATCCGGACATGTCGCGGCCGTTTTCCTTGGCGGTTAGAACGTCGTCAACGGTGTAAGGCCTTGGGGGAGCGGCTGTTTCCCGGTCCGCGCGGATTTTTTTGACCTGGGCGCGGATTTCCTCGGCTTCGTCCAAGGCGGCGGCGGTTTGCTTTTCCAAAGAGCCCAGGGACGTCGCGGCGCCGCGGGGAATCTTCCCAGCCAGCTTTTGGGCAAGCTCCCCGGGGGAAACGACCGGCTTTTTAGCGGCTTTGGCTAACATGGCCTTCAGGTTGATTCCGGCCGACTTCATGGTTTCCCCGGCTTCTTTTTCCGCTTGGGCGATCAGGTCGTCAGCGACGGCCAATTTGGCTTCCAGGCTCAGCCCGTCGAAAGGCGATTTCCCCACCGGCGCCAGAACCTTGTTGGGATCATGGCCGGCCTTGATTAACTGCTTGCGGACCATGGCCTCGGCCTGGGCGATCCGGTCATCAGCCCTGGCCAATCTGGCCGACAGCTCCGGAGGAAGTCCCGCCGGCGGCATGACCAACGGGGGCGGCGGTGGAGGCGGTTCGACCGGCGGCGCTTGAGGCGTCTCTTCGGCCGGAACCGGCGCCAGCTTTTGTTTCAGCAGTGCGGCGTAATATTCAATGGGCCGCCGTTCTTCCAAGGGTTCCCATTCGATTAGAAGGTGCTCGATCTCCCCGGCTTCATCGTCGGCTGTCTCAACCACGGCCCGGAACAGGACTATTCCGGCGTTGGCCCCGGGAAAAAGCCAGACTGTTTCCAGGTTGGTCTTGATTTCCACGAAGGAAAGCGCCTCGGATATTTTTTTATTGATGAAGCAGCGGGCCTGGAGCCCGGGCAGCCGGGAAGATATCCGGGAGCGATCCGGAGACATGTTGATGGCAGAGACCTTTTCGTCGCCGTGGAAATAACCGTCCAGCCATTGGTCTTCCGGCGCGGCGTTGAAGAAAGTCCAGTCGAGGTTATCGGGAAAATAAGGCCAGGCCTTTAAAAGCCATTGGCGATCATAGGTCCCGGCTCTTTTAAGGCGGGGAACCCAGGATTCGTTCAAGGGACCGAAACCGGCCGGCAGGGGCTTGTCCGTGGGGGAGGCTATGGTCCGTCCGGGCAATTCCACGTTGGGCAGGGGTTTGATAATTTCACCAGCGGGAGTCTGGACAGGGGCCAGCCCCAAGCCCAGGGGATTGCGGTCGAAGCCGGGACCGCCAAAGGCCCGGTTGTAAACAATAGGTATCTGGCTGAAAGGTTCGGGGGGAGAATACGTTTCCAGCATTCCGGCCACCCGCTTCCATTTCCGGTCGCCGAAGACGACAAGTTTCTTATGGATGCCACCGACGGAAAAAGATACTTCCATGCCGGTTGTGGTTTGGCCGGCCGGCGCCCAGGCCCGGCCGGCGATCAGGGCTTCGCCCCTGGGTTTGGGCAGGCCGGTGTCCAGGAATTGGGTTTCGTGCAGTTCGGCGGCCGCGGCGGCCCAGAAATCTTTTTCGCTTAACAATCGCGGCGTCTCATCCAGGGTGAAGCCACCCAGAATCGCCAGGGACAGGCGCGGCCGATTTTTATGTTCAACGGTCCGGAATAGAAGGCCCATATTGTCGGGCTTGATTTTTTTCATGATTGGACCTCGGATCGTCGTTTATTTCGGGCGGTTGGCGGCATCTTTTCGATTTTCAATACATGCCGCTGGAGGTTAGCACTTTCTGGGAATATACGGTTCCGTTGGTCACCAGGTCTCCGGTAGCGATGACTTCGCCGGTGACGGTGTTATTACCGGTTATGGTGGTCGCGCCGGTGATGCTGGTCACTCCATTGATGGTCACGGCGCCGTTGGTGACCAGGTTGCCGTTGATAGTCACATTGCCCAAAAGCTCGATGGCCGGAGCGCCGATGGTGACCTTGCCTCCGGCTCCTATTTTGACCCCTGCTCCGCTGGCGATTTCAATCTCGGCTCCGGCGTTAACACTGATCTTGGCGTCACCCAGCAATTTGATCTCCGCCGCATGCTGGTCGATGAATTCCGGCGTCATAATCATCAGCGTGGTTTCAACACGATGAGAAATAATTTCCTTGGCCGATACGATCTCTTCCTTGGCTTTACGAAGCTTGTGCAGCTCCCCTAGTTCGATCAATCCACCCTTTTGCATTTCCACTTTCAATCCGCCAAAGATACCGATCTCAAAGGGCCCGATGATTTCCAAAACCCCGCCTAAATGGTTATGGTTGAGCAGGCCAAGAACGGTGCTACTTTCCATGCCCATGATCATTTCCAACTTCGCGCCGCCGACCTGAACGTCATAATCGCCACGGAAGTTTCCGCCAAATTCCCCTTCCGTGCTCATCCAGAAGCCTCCCTTGGTTTCATGGAGCTCTTTTCCGTAAAGTTAAATATCAAACCGCCTTTTTCATGGAGCTTGGCGTCTTCCTTTGCTTCGTCCTCTTGCTCTTCGGCGGACCATTCCTCCCAGTTTTCCTTATCCTCCTGGGTGTGCATCTGAGCATCCCATTCAGGGTCGCCCGAAGTCTTTGGTTCGGGTGATTCCTCGTACGCCTGGTATTTCTCGTCCCATTCGGGGTCGCCCGAAGTCTTGGGCTCGGGCGATTCCTCGTACGCCTGGTAATTTTTCCCCCACTCGTTCTCTTCCTCGCCCTCCGGATTTTCGCCGGGGTTGTCGCCTCCAGCATCGTTGTCATTCCACGAGGGTGGGTCGTTTGGGGCGCCCATGCGGAACCAGGTATTGGCCTGCGGGGTTTGCAGGAGCATCCGCTTGGAACCTTCCAGGTCCTCGAAATGGATTTTGTTCTGTCCGCCGGTAGTGATCCTGGCCGTGGTCTGGTTGGCGGCATTGACCGGGCTGGGAGTATCGGGGTTGGGCACGGCTCCGGTGATGATCGGGCGATCCGGATCACCGTCGATAAAGGTCAGAAGTACTTCGGTTCCTTTATGCAAGGGGAAGTGCATGCCGTGATCGGATCCGGCGTAAGGCTGGGCCATGCGCAGGAAAGCCGAGGCCTTGCCGCCGGAACGGCCGGACAGGTCAAAGGGCATGACCACTTTATAGCGGCCATGGTCGTCCAGTTCGGCGTATTGCCCGGTGGAGCCGGCCGCGTCGATTTTGGCATTCAAGACACCGTAGATGCGTGGCTTGGGAGTCAACCGCTCCGAACGATACTGCAGATTCGCGGGAATTGCCTCGAAACTGTTGCGATAATAATTAGTTTCCCGTTCCGCCGTGTCCGCTTTGAGACCGGCGGTCAGATAAGCGGATTGGGAGCCTTCATGTTCGATCCGGGTGATCAAATAGTTCTGATTGAAAGACTTGCGGAAATGATCGTTGAGTTCGAAGATATACCCCGGTTTGATATAGGGAACCGCGCTTTCGCCCGTGAAGAGCTGCTCGCGGCAGAGCAGGGCTTCGGCTCTCACCCTGGCCAGGTTGTCACCTTCCTGGGGTGCGCGGAAATGATCTCCATATATGAAAACTTGTCCCAACCCGCTGTCCGGAGCCACGGCGGCCTGGCCGGTCATTTCCAGGGAAGGACGCCGATAATTGTAATCCTTGAGGAATATGTTTTGGGGCAGCATGCGCTGACGGCTTCGCCACGATTTGACGACTTCCAGCCGATGGGCCGAATCCAGGCCGGATGGAGGCGAAAATCTGATTACTCGACCTTGAGGCGGCGCCACATGGGCGACCATGGAATCGGTGAAAATAATTTTCTCACTGTTTTCGGTCTGCTCGAAGAAGTAATAAATGCCTTCCCGCTCCATCCAGCGGGACAAGAAATTAAGGTGGCTTTCCTGATATTGGCAAACGTACTCCCAGGGGTGGTAATCGTGCTGGAATCTGAATTCGTAATCCAGGCCGGTCAGTCCGGCATCGGAGAGAACATCCCGGAAAAAGTCCGGCAACGCCTTGTCCAAGAAGACTTGGTTGTGATGGATGAGGGAGAGCCGCCAAAATTTGGGAACCAATCTGGCCCGATAGAAATAATAAGGGCCGAAAGCTTGCAGTTGTTCGAACTCGGCCAAAACGCCGTTGAAAAAGACATTCCCGTCTTCCCTTTTGACGACGAAAACCGCCGTATGCCGCAGTATGGATGCCAAGTCCAGATCCGGCTCTTCCGCCACCAGTTCGATTTCGAATTCGTACGGCTGGGACAAGCCCTCCGTTCCCTTGAAATTCACGACTCCAAAGGCATCCTCCGGCAGAGCTCGGGAGATGAATAGAAATCTTTCTTCGGTCAGATACCGCATGGCTGCCTCCTGGCGGGCTGCCGCCCCGCTTCCTCGACCGGCGGGGCGTGGTTTGAGTCAGAATGTAACAACCGGCTTCGTTATCAATTTGCCGGTTTGAAATCCTCGGCCTGGGCCAAATCCGGGTCGGTGGACTTGGCGGTTCGCAGGTTTGCACCGCTCCACACGGTTCCGGCGCCCTTGACCCGATGGAGATTGGCATATTCCAAATTGGCTTTTGTGAAATCGGTTCTTTCCAGGTTGGCATGGGAAAGGTCGGCAAAGGAAAGATTGGCTTCCCTGAACTTGGCGCTGGTCAGGTCGGCGTCGGTCATCAGACTCTTTTCCAGGCCGGCCTCGGAAAAGTCCGCCGCCCGAAGATCGGCGTCCATGAAAAAGGCGGTTTGATATTTAACTTTACGGAAAAGAGCCGCGCCCGCCGAGACTTGACTGAATTGCGGCGAAAGTCCATAAGAACCCGAAAGATCGGCTTGAGTCAATTTGGCGCCGTTGAAAAAAACCTGGGTCAGATCCATGCCCGAGAAATCCGCGCCGACCAGATTGGCTTCCTGGAATCTGGCTTTGGCGATCTCGATATTTTTGAACGACAGTCCGGCCGCCGAGGTTTTGGCCAGGTTGGCCTTGATCAGGCCGGCCCCTTCCAGAACCGCCTTGGTCAGGTCTACCCGGGCCAATTCCAACTTGGTTCCGTTTATCCGGATCAGCTTGGTTCCATCCAGGGTGGCGCCGGAAAAATCGGCCTGGGTCAGATCGGCGCCGGTAAAGTCGGCCCCGGTCAACTTGGACTCGGTTCCTTCAACCATCCGCAGGACGGCGAGGGAAAAGTCGGCCAGACTCAGATCGGTATTGGATAAATGCGCATGTATAAGCGAGGCTTCCCTGAATTTGGCGCCGGTTAAATTGAGACCGGTGAGGTCGACCATGTTCAAACAGGCGCCGCTGAAATCGGCTTCCGAGAGATCGCAATCCGTAAAGGAGGCAAAGGATAGATCGGCCTCGCGAAAATTGGCTTTTTTAAAGGAGATGTTCTTGAAGATTCCGTGAGCCAGCACGGTTCCGGTTAGGTCCAAACCCGAGGCATCGCCATCGTGGACCACCCGGCGCATTAAAATCGATTCGAGCAATTCCGCCCTGGTCATGGCCAACCCTCGATTGCCGGAACGCCGGTCGCGGCTCCGGCGGTATTAGAGTGATGACTGGGAACGCCGCTGGTTCGCCTATTTTAGCCAAATTCGGATTAAAACTCATACGGTTATTTTCGTCAAGCCCCATTAGGAAAGCATAGATAAGTATGACAGACTACTATGCCGCCGGCCGACGTAGGTGTTTTCCCTAATATACCAACAGAATCTTGGAGATTTGTGGTCCTATTACTATAATATTGCGACAAAATTCAAGGGAAATGGCTTGCTTCTCATAAATTCCTGCTTTATCATTAAACAGGCGACTATTACACTTTATAAATCATGGAAAGCGTTTATATATGAATTACACGCTTGTAGTATCATTGTCAGCCATCGGCTTGCTCTTAGGCATGGTGATTCTCATGGAAGTCGGGCGGCGCATCGGCATCGGCCGGCTTCGACGAGACCCGGAAAACTTGTCCAAGGGAACCGGTATGTTAGAGGGCGCGGTCTTCGGCCTGCTGGGACTACTCATCGCGTTTACTTTTTCCGGCGCCGCGTCAAGATTCGAAAATCGTCTGCACTTGGTCGTCGAGGAAGCTAACGCGATCGGCACCGCCTATCTGCGCATCGACTTGCTTCCGAACGACACCCAGCCGGAGATGCGAGAGCTCTTTCGTCGTTATTTAGACATACGGGCCGAGGCGTATAGGGATTTGGAAAATGTGACGGCCTTTAAGGCAAAGCTCGATGAAACGGCATCATTGCAAGGAAAGATCTGGGCGAAGGCGGTGTCCGAGTGTCGAAAACCGGGGATTCTCATGCAAACCGAAATGCTCCTGATCCCGGCCTTGAATGCGATGTTCGATATCACGACCACCAGGTCCGCGGCGACCCGGAATCACCCACCAATGATCGTTTTCTTTTTGCTCATCGGGTCAAGCCTTATCGGCTCGTTGCTGGCCGGCTACGGCATGGCCGGCGGCAAGGAACGGAGTTGGCTCCACATGGCGGCTTTTGTGCTCATTATATCGCTCACGACGTTCGTGATTCTGGACCTCGAGTTCCCGCGCCTGGGCCTGATTCGCATTGACGCGGCCGATCAGATACTGATCGACCTCCGGAAGAGCATGCAATAAATAGTGGGTTGAACCCCACGGCTTCCATCCTTCGGCCAGGGCGATTGATTAATCGCCCCTATCTTTCCCAGAAAGGTTTTTTGCCTTAAAAATTTTTCGCCTTCGGACAACCAGGCGAAAAACAACTATCAACTAAATCGGGAGATCGACATGCAACGGGTAAACTATTCCAAAGCAGGGTTTTATGCGGCCATAATGTTGATATTGGTGATGATTCTGCCGGGGCTGAGTCTGGCCCAAGGTCCGGCCAAAAACGTCATTGTTCTGATACCCGACGGGTGCTCGTTTGAACAATACACCCTGGCCCGATGGTTCAAAGGAGCCCCTCTGACCACGGATAGCATCCTTACCGGGGCCGTCAAGACTTACATCGCGGACTCGGTGATCGCCGATTCCGCCCCGGCGGCCACCGCCTATGCCACCGGCACTCGAACCAACGATAAATACATCGGCCTCAGTCCCGATGACAAGGTGTTAAGCACGTTGACCAAGCCATCCCCGGACATGCTGTTTCGTCCCATGCCCACGGTTTTGGAAGCCGCCCGGCTGATGGCCAAAAGCACCGGCCTGGTGGCCACATCCCGCGTCTCCCACGCCACGCCGGCCAGTTTCGCGGCCCATGTGTCCCATCGTAAATACGAGGAAGACATCATGGAACAGATGGTTTACCAGGGCATTGACGTGGTCTTCGGCGGCGGCGGACAATTTTTGTTCGCCAAGGAAAACCAGACCAGTCCTTATCATCAAAATCTGACCGGAGATCCACATTCCGCGGAATGCCAGTTTTCCGGAAATCGCGCGGATAAAGAAAACCTGGCCGCGGTTTTAAAGTCCAAGGGTTATAAAATCGTCTGCAATAAAGACGAGATGGAGGCCCTAAAAGAAGGTCGGGTTTTTGGCCTTTTCGCCAACGGCCACCTGGCCGCGGAACTCGACCGACCGTCTTTTGCCCCCAGTGAACCAACCCTCGAGGAAATGACCGTCAAGGCGATAGAACTGTTGTCCAAAAACCCGAACGGTTTCTTTTTGATGGTCGAAGGGAGCCAGGTTGATTGGGCCTGCCACGCCAACGATCCGGCCCATATGATCCACGATCTGCTGATGTTTGACAAGGCGGTCGCCGTGGCTCTGGAATTCGCCAAAAAACAGGGTGACACGCTGGTCCTCGCCATGCCGGATCATAACACCGGTGGCATGTCCATCGGCAATTATGCCACCAGCAAATCCTACCCCAGCACCAAGGTCGAGGAACTTTTGGAACCATTGAAAAAGCTTAAACTTACGACCCCTCGCCTGCTGGCCAAAGCCGGAAAAAATCCCGACCCGGAAAAAATCAAGGAAGTGGTCAAGGAATTCTGGAGCGTGGATATCACTGATGACGAGGCCAAGACTATCCTCGCCCGGTCGGAACAATTTAAAGATGATCCCAACTTCGGATTTGGAGAGGTTATAAGCCCGAAATACTTCAAAATCGGCTGGACAACCCACGGCCATTGCGGCGGCGACGTCCCCCTGGCCGCCTATGGTCCGGGTAAACCCGGCGGGTTATTGGACGCTCCGGAAATCGCCCGGGTGATCGCCGCGGCCCTGGGCACGGACCTGGCGCCGTTGAGAGACCGACTGTTCATGGAGGCCGGCCAGGCCTTCGAAGGCGGAACAGTGACCGTAGACCAGACCGATAAGTTCAATCCGGTGATCAAGATAGATTATAAAGGTCGCACCGCCGAACTGCCGGCGAACAAAAATCTGATTAAAATCGGCAGCCAGATTAGCGAATTGGAGGGGGTGGTGGTTTACCTGGCCGAAACCGGTAAGGCCTACCTGCCCCGGCAGGCAGTGGAAATGGTAAGAAATGGCCAATGAGGCCATGGCCCGGCCGCCCCTTGGCCTCTTCTCTTGGCTGGGCCGGCTTCTGGGTTAGCGCAAAAACTAAAAGATATTAGTTCTTTCCATGCTTAAGACTCCTCGCGGCTTGCCGCGGGGAGCTTCAATCTCGATGTTGGTTTTAGGAGTCTTTCATGAAAAAAGTCAACCTATGGCCATGTTTTTCATTTATGACTACTACATATGTGACCTTGTGTCTGCTTCTCGCCGGCCTGGGCATTAGCTTTCCGACCATGGCCCGGGCTCAGGGAGCCTCCGGCGGTATCAATTATGCAATCTACAACAATCCCAGATTTGTATACAGCATCGCCTATCCTGAAGAAATTCTTATTCCCCAAGGCGAAGCGGACAACGGTGACGGGCAGAAGTTTCTATCAAAAGATGGAAAAGTCGTCATGCTGGTTTATGGGCAATTCAACGTGTTCAACCAGACCCTGAAGGACGCTTTCTCCAAAGCTCTTAAGGAGGAAACGCCGGGCGGGAAAGTTACTTACAAGGTGCTGAAAGGCAACTGGTTCGTCGTGTCCGGGAAGGTGTCGAATCGCGTTTTCTATCAGAAAACCATGCTGGCTGATGATACCTTCAAGACATTCCGGATCGAGTATCCGGAAGATCAAAAAGGTGTTTTCGACAAGATCACCGAGGAAATCGTCAAATCTTTCAAAGGATAAAACTGTGGGGCCCGCCGGAATTCCAGGGACGCGATACTAACTAATTCCAGCCGGCTGATATCTAAGGAACAATACCGATCGGCCGGCATCATTAAAGGCAACCGAGTTGTATTCAATATCCATGGGAACAAATACCGCTTGATGGTCAAAATAAATTTCGGAGCCGGGATCGTATATATGATTCATGAATTATACGATAAAATCAATGCGGAGGAGGTATAAAAAGAAGAAAAATTGCGTCCAGGCTGTTTTATGTTATTATTTCTCGATAAAGATTGATAACGAGAGTTGACCATGCCATCCAGTTACGCCATCGGTGCTCACTTCGAACACTTCATCAGGAAGAAGATAGAAAGCGACTCCGGCTTTCCGGCCGATAAGGTCTTTGATCGGCTTGAGGCAAAATACAGCAAGTTCTTCCGCGAACCCTGAGACCGCCCATGCAGTGGGTACTCTCTTCGTTCGCCGAATTCGATAAAAACGTGCTGGGCGTTGCGGCCGGCGTTTTTTCGTTCATCGGTTATGTTCCTTACTTCCACGGAATCCTGAAGGGCCGTGTGAGGCCTCACATCTTTTCATGGGTGATCTGGACGTTGCTCGCGGGCATTGTTTTTTTCGCGCAGGTTGCGAAGGGCGCGGGACCCGGCGCGTGGGCCACGGGCCTTAGCGGGATTCTGTGCGCCATCATTGTCGTGATGTCGTTCTGGTACGGCGACAAAAGGGCCACATGGAGCGACTGGTTTTTTTTCCTTGTTGGGCTTACGGCGATCCCCGTCTGGCAGCTGACGCGCGATCCGCAATGGGCGGTGATTCTGGTCGCGTTTGTAAATTCGGCGGCCTATTACCCGACGTTCCGCAAGTCCTACGCGAAGCCACGGGAAGAGGCGCTGTCCATGTATTTTGTCAGCAGCCTTAAAAACGTTCTCTCGGTCATGGCCATCGAGTCGTATTCACTGACGACAGTTTTGTACCCGGTTGTTGCCACGGTCCTGAGCGTCCTTTTCATTGGTATGTCGCTCCAGCGGCGCAGGGCCCTGGAGGACGCCAAGATTCCCTCCCCTGTATAGCCCAGATTCACCGCTTCCGGGAAACAAGGCCCTAACTCCTGGAGGTAGATCATCCCGCGACTCAATCGGCCAAACGGGAAAGAATGGCCAAAGCCGACTTGTCGGAGCCGGAAAATCTGATTTTCCGTCCCGCCGATTTCGAGCACGAAACTCTCGATGAAGTTCTGGCCCGCGGCACGATCCTTGACCTTGCAGCCACATCCCTCAGTGGTTGTCCCTTGGATCTGATAAAATTGTCTGATGTGGAGAGGGAGTGCGTTCCGCAAACCAGATAGCCACCGCCATCAGCACGATTCCCGACATTTGCAGATTTTCCAAACGCTGCCCGTAAAACAACCAGTCGATCACAATTGCCACCGCCGGATAAATGAACTGAAATACGGCAATGCGGTCAGTGCTTAACCTGGCTATCCCCGCATAGATCAGACTGTAGGCCAATCCCGTATGGATGATCCCAAGGCCGGACAACCACATCCACGATAAGCCCCACGCGGGCCAGCCCTGCATTAAAGGGTAAATAAGCAAGGCCGCCGTTCCAGTCGCGCATTGCCACCAGGCCAACACGCCGGCGGGCATTTCCCGTAACTGCCGGGCAATGATGGTCACGCAGGCCGTGCAAAAACTGCCTGTCAGGCAAAAGGCGACTCCAACCCAATAGTCCAGTTGGAACCCGCCGCCGCTGGCGTTTCCGGCCCAGGTCAGATGATCCAGCAGCCCCGTCGCCAGCACCAAGCCTATCATAGCCGCCATAACCGACAAAACGCGCTGCCCGGCAATGGTTTCTTTCAGCCACCAAGCCCCCAGGACCAGCACCCATAAAGGCTGAACGTGAAAAAGAACGGTGGCGATACCCACGGGGATGCGGTCAATGGCGGCAAAAAACAGCCCCCAGGCAATAACCATGAGCATGGCCGCGGCGAGCACCCGAAACAACGAGGAACGAGAAGGGAGCAAGTGGCTCGTTTGTCCTCGGAGCAGAATCCACAAGGTCATCCCAAGCCAGCCAAAAGCACAACGAAACCAGGTAGCGGTTAAAGGAGCGGCATGGGCTTCGCGCACGAAAATACCAATTGTCCCGAGAAGGATACTTCCCAAAACAAAAGGAAAGGATCCGGACAGATTTGAAAGCCAGCCTCTGTCTGTATAGGAACCGGCCAAGACAACGGTGCTTCTTTGATGTGAGTTCATGGCCTGAGTATAGACTTGAACCATCCAAACAAAAAGCGCATAATACGAAATATATATATTCGAAAAACAAATAGGTCATCCCCGATGTATCTCCGGGATTTACAGATTGACTGGCTTAAATGCTTCGTGGCCGCGGTGGATGCAGGCACGTTGTCCAGCGCTGCTTCCGAAGTTCACCGTTCCCAGTCAGCCGTGAGCATGCAGATCAAAAAACTCGAAGAGGCGGTGGGATGTCAGCTCCTGGTGCGCGGCTCGCGACAACTTCAGATTACTCCTCAAGGACAAATGCTCCTTGGCTACGCCAGACGCATGCTGGATCTGCACGCCGAAGCCCAGGCCGCTTTTCATGGAGAGGAGTTGACGGGGCTCGTCCGGCTCGGCGTGCCGGATGACTATGCGGCCAAGTACCTGACGCCGGTTCTCAAACGCTTTGCGCCGCGACATGGCGGCGTCGAAATTGTGCTTCGCTGCGAGCAATCCACTTCGCTCATTCCCCGCATTGCCTCCGGGGATCTGGACTTGGCTCTGGTTTCGCGCGACCACCCCCGGCGCGGCACATTGCTCTTTCACGAGCCCATGGTATGGATCGGATCTTCTCAGTTCGATATCTGGCGGCGCGATCCACTCCCCATTGCTGTCTATGAGGAAACCAGCCTGGCTCGGCGCAGCGCCATAAATTCCCTGGCTTTGCAGGGACGCCGATACAAGGTGGTCTACAACAGCTCCAGCCTGGCCGGGCAAATCGCCGCCGTTGAAAGCGGCCTGGCCGTGGCGGTGCTGACCCAGTGCAGCGCGCCTCCCCATCTGCAAATTCTGGGAAGCGAACACGGGCTGGGGCCGCTCGAACCCATGGAAGTGGCGGTGTATAGAAGCCGGGCCTCGCGAGGTTCCAAGGCTGTCGACAGTCTTCGCGATCTCCTGGTCAAGACTCTGCGGTTGGCGACGGTTTGAACCGCCAATAAAGAATTGTAGTGAAAGGTACGTTATTCCTGAGCGTGTTGGGCCTGGACACATTATCCAAATAAAATCATCCACGCTTGATCTGGTAGTAGAGATCCGGAATCAGGCGGGTAAAGTGAACCGCGCCCGGGCAGGGAACGACCAGCTTGGTTTTGTGTTGCCAGCCGATGATGTTGTAACGGATGCTCCAGGGTGAAGATTGATTAATCAATTGAATCTCAGATACATCATTTAGGTTCCTTGAGCACACGATACAATTCCAACAAACGAGCATCGGTTTTTACATCACTGGTCCGCAATGGCCGGGCGAGGGTGATGCCGTCAAGCGTTCGTCCACGGCTTAAAGCCACATATAACTGTCCGCAGGCAAAGGCGCCTGACCCGATATCGACGATATATCGATCCAGGGTTATGCCTTGAGATTTATGGATAGTGAATGCCCAAGCCAGGACCAACGGTATCTGAGTGTAGGTTCCGGCCAATTGTCTCGTGATTTTCTTGGAATGTGGATCAACCATATACATGTAATATTCCCAGGTCACCCGGTCCACCTGGTATGTTTCCCCGATGGTTTCAATTTCGACCATGGCATATTTGTCATGTAAAGAGTTGACTCGCCCGATAGTTCCATTGACCCATCGTCTGTTAGAATCATTTTGGGTGAACATGACTTGAGCGCCATGCCGGAGAGTTAGTTCCCGCGGAGAAGGCACATTTTTATCACTGAGTTTGTTATCGGTCCAAAACCCTGGAATATGATCCTCTATATTGGCTACAAATACTTTTTCCGTCCTCGGGTCCAAAGTTTCCTGTCGCCGTTTATTATGTATATCGGCTCGGGAATTGGTCGTAGTTAATAGAAGTTGTCCTGGACAATTCGAAATTGGGCGGCGGCAATGCGAGTTTATGGCCTCGATGGCGGTTTTAACATCAAGGTTAAGCCTTATTCGATCAAGCAAGGCGATAAAAAGTTGATCGGTTTGTCTGTATATCTTAGTCAATTCCAAAAATTCAATTTCGCAGCCGTCGAAGGCCCGGGCGCCGAAAAAATACTCGGTGATATAGCCACCGGCATCCAGTAGAGTTTGATCTTGCTTGCCAACGACGGGTGGAAGCTGGAAAATATCTCCGACAGCCACCACTTGGATGCCGCCGAAAAGCCTATTGTTTTTATGGACCTTGGTGCGAAGAAACCGTTCGATGCCGTCCATGAGATCGGCTCTGACCATGGAGATTTCGTCGATAACCAATATCTCCATTTTGTAATGAACGGATTTGGCGAAGGCCCGATCGACAATATCAGGACTTGTATAACCAGGCTTGAAGCCGAAGTAACTATGAATGGTCTGGCCGCCTGAATTCAAAGCGGTCTTGCCGGTAAAGGCGACGATAACCACATTGGAGAAGGTCTCGGCAATATGTTTTACCAGGGTGGTTTTACCGGTCCCGGCCTTACCTTGGATTAAAATAAACGGATATTTTTTTGACCGGATTTTTTCCAGGATTGGAGCAAACTCGGGATTAACCGGTCTGGCGGCCGGAGGTTGATTTTGACGCCGGCCGGGAACCGGTTGTTTTTTGTCCGCGCCAAAGATGCCGTCTATAATACCCTTGAGCCCCATAGCGTTACCTTATCATTTTGTTGTTCCTGAATAATTAAAAAAATTCAAGTCCAACTGGACCCATAATGAAATTATGTGTACAAAGAGGTAATTGCAAAACTGCCCTTTTGGCCCAACTCTTTGTCGGGCTTAATTTTGAAGCCCTCAAAATACGTCCGTATTCCTGCGGCTTCAAAATCTCGCCCTCCTCGATCTGGGCCAAAATTCCTAGTTTTGCAATCACCTCCAAATTAAGATTAAATTTGACGTGAGGTGAAAAATTTTTATAGTGTCCGGTTTATCATGATTTCAATTCCCCATCGACCCCTCCTGGTGCAGGGCGCGGTTTTCTTACTGGTGTCGGCGGCGTTTACCAATATATACCTTACGCAACCCGTGTTGCCGATCCTGGCTGGTGAATTCGCCGTAGACGAAACCGTCGCGTCCCGGACCATTTCCTTCGTGGTTCTCGGCATCGCCTTGGCCAATTTGCCCTTCGGCCTCCTGGCGGATCGTTTCCGGATTAAGCCCATTATACTTGTCGGGGGGGCATTAGTAGGAGTGTGCGGCATTTTGGGCGCGATCACTCCCAGTTTGCCCGTCCTTCTTGGTTTGCGCCTGACCCAAGGCCTGTTCCTTCCCGCGGTTACGACCTGCCTGGCGGCTTATCTGGCCCGAAGTCTACCGCTCGACAGTCTAAACGTGGTGATGGGCACATATGTCTCCGCCACGGTGGCCGGCGGCCTCGGCGGACGTCTTCTGGGTGGCTATATCCACCCTCCTCTACATTGGCGCTATGCCATGGTCAGTGCGTCCTTATTTCTTTTCGCGGCCTTAGCCTTGGCCATGGCGGTCTTGCCGGGTGAGCGCCGGAATAAATTCGAACGCGATTCCAGTGCGGGATTTTTTCAGTTGCTAACCCGTAAGGATTTGCTGGTCACCTATCTGGCGGCCTTCGGGTCTTTCTTCGTCTTTACCTCCTCCTTTAACTATCTGCCTTTTTACTTGCATGGACCGGAGTTTGGGGTTTCCACCAATGTGGTCACCTCGCTTTATCTTTCTTATCTCATCGGCATTATTGTCGGCCCCCTGGCCGGTGGTTTGGCCAACCGCCTGGGAAACGGAACGACCATGATCCTCGGATCCCTTGTTTTCGGCCTGGGCTTGATCTGCACTCTCTTCCATTCGCTGGCCGCCATTCTAGCCGGTCTGATTTTTATCTGCGCCGGATTCTTCGCGATTCATTCCTCGGCCGCCGGTTCCCTCAATCGAAAATTGACCGGAAACCGGGGCCAGGCCAATTCTTTTTACGTTCTTTTTTATTACCTGGGAGGCTATGCCGGAATCACGGCCAGCGGACAAGCTTACTTGCGGGGAGGGTGGCCTTTGTTGGTCGAACTGGGTCTTACCGTTCTACTCTTGCCGTTGATTATCGGTGTCCTGGAAAGTCGACGGTAAGGGCCGCCCCGGTCTACGCTCCTCTTGATGGAGCGCGAAGCTGTTCATGTTTTTAATGTTATCTTAACTTGGCGTCTTCCAGGTTTACAGTCAACCGTTTACCCAAGACGTTTAAAGCCGCCGATAGCCGTGGCAATTTGGAAGGATGGAGCGGATCAAGCAGGCGACGAACCTCTTTTTCGTCACAGCCTAGCTTATCAGCCAGAGCCACTTTGCTAAGATCCGATTCCATTAAGGAAACATAGAGAGCAACCTTAGCGGCGATGAGCGGTGATGGAATAGCCATTAAATGTTCCTGGGACCGGCTGGAAGGATAGGGTATTTCCTCACCGCGTTTCATTCGGCCGGCCAACGCTTCTTCCAAGGCATCACCCGCTTGGCGAAAAGCTTCGGCTTTAGTATTGCCTTGAGTGATTATCTCCGGAAAATCGGGAAAGAAAACAATATATCCGCCGTCCACATCATCGGCAGTTAGCTGGACCGGATAAGCGAAGCCTCGTTTCATGTCTGGTTCCTTATAATATTTCCTCTATTGTCAGGCCTAGTTGGGCCAAGATCGCGTGCAAAGTGCCTACCATCAGATCTTGTTTTAAATCAGGGACGACCGCGAACCTCTTTCCGAAATACAATGTGCCATGGCGGCCTTTGCCTCTTTCCACTACAAACTGGACCTCATAGCCAACCTTGCGGCCATATTTCCTCAACTTTCTGAGAAGTTCGCTTCCTTTCATTGATTATAATAATCGGTCAAATATGTCCGATTGTCAAGGTGATATTTGCTCTAACCGTGAGATGTGGCAACTCGCGCGACATCAACGTTGAATCTCCTCGCAGCGGACTGCGAGGAATCTTCGACATGTAAGGAACGAACGCGCTTAAGTTTTTTTGCTCGCCAACCCCGCGGCAAGCTACGAGGAATGCGCTCGCCGGCATGTTCAAAGACCTAAATTAGCGATTCCTATAATTTTCAGAGGGTTTGAGATCCGCCAATTCGATTCGGCCCGATCAAGCAATGTTGCAAACTTGCAACCTGGACATCAAACAGATCAAGGGACACACATTTATCACCGTGCGGCAAGAAGCGTTAATTATAACAAAATCGACTTAACAATCCGCCTTTCTTTAAATCGGCGTCATGTTGGGCTAAAGCAAAATCTTTAAATCCATCACGGAAACTTACTACAAAAACATTTATAATTACAAATATATACGTTGATCGTCGCAGCTTTGCAACAAACTCTTGAATCATCTCCGTGACAAAACGCGTTCGAAAAAGCCTGACATTGCCTCGCCGCGCGCGCCATGTCTCAGCGCCGATGCAAAATTTTAAATGGCACCGGCTTTGCTGTATAAAATAGCAGCGCCAGCCCCGCCTTAAACAGGAGGAAGATTATGCCCGATCAGAGACCAAATGCTTACCCGATTGATTGTTGCTTGTCGCCCCATGAACAGCTCATTCTGGATAATATAGACGGCAAGGCAAATATATACCGACAGAACGAAGCCCACGTCCGCCCGTTCAAGATTCTGGACCGGGTCCAAAACCTCCGGCCGAAAGTGGATGTCGAACGCGGCAAATATTTTACCGAATCCATGAAGGAGACCGTGGGGCAGCCCCTGGTTCTCCGCTGGGCCAAGGCCCTGAAGAACATCGCGGAAAAGATATCCATCTATATTGATGAAGATCAGCTTCTGGTCGGCCGCTCCGGGTGTCAAGGCCGATACGGCATCCTCTATCCGGAACTGGATGGGGATTTCCTCGATCTGGCGGTCCAGGAACTGGCCAAGCGGGAAGTTTCGCCCTTCATCATCGAAGAGAAGGACGCCAAGGTCATCATCGAGGAAATCGCGCCCTTCTGGAAGGGCAAGACCTATCACGAGCATCTGGCCGTTTCCCTGCCCGAGGAGACCTTACGGCACACTTACGATCCCAAGGATGTGAGATACTCCCGGTTCATCGTCAATGAAACCTCGTCCTTCCGGTCCTGCCTCCAGTGGGTGCACGATTACGAAAAAGTCTTGAAAATCGGCTTTAAGGGCATCAAGGCTCAAGCCCTGGCCCAGATGAAGAAACTCGATTTCTTCAGCCCGGTGGACAACGTCGAGAAAAAACCGTTTCTGGAAGCCATCGTTATCACCTGCGACGCCATTGTTCTGTGGGCCAATCGCCACGCGGTCCTGGCTCAAAACATGGCCCGGCAAGAGCCGGACCCCAAGCGTCGACAGGAACTGGAACGCATGGCCCAAACCTGCGCCTGGGTCCCGGAAAACCCGGCCCGGGATTTTTATGAAGCCATGCAGTCCCAGTGGTTTACGCAGATGTTCTCCCGCATCGAACAGAAAACCGGCACCATAATTTCCAACGGCCGCATGGACCAGTATCTGTATCCCTTCTATAAGGCCGATATCGAAGCCGGAACCCTGACCGAGGACCAGGCCATGGAATTATTCGAGTGCATGTGGGTGGCCATGGCCCAGTTCATCGATCTTTACATCTCTCCCACCGGCGGGGCCTTTAACGAAGGTTACGCCCACTGGGAAGCCGTGACCATCGGCGGCCAGACCAAGGACGGCCGAGACGCGGCCAACGACCTCACCTATTTGCTGCTCAGGTCCAAGCGCGAGTTCCCCCTCCACTATCCCGACTTGGCGGCCAGGGTTCATTCTCGAGCCCCGGCGCGTTATCTGTGGGAAGTGGCCGAAACCATAAAAGAAGGCTCGGGTTTCCCCAAGCTGCTCAACGATGAGGAAATAATCCCGCTATATCTTTCAAAAGGGGCCTCGTTCGAAGAAATTTACGATTATGCCGGTTCCGGCTGCTCCGAGGCGCGCATGCCCAACCGCGACACCTTTACCAGCGGTTGCGCGTATATCAATTTCGCGGCGGCCTTGGAAATGGCTTTGTATAACGGCAAAATGCAGCTTTACGGCGATGAAGCCATCGGTCTGGAGACCGGCGATCCGGTCAAGTTCACCGCCTGGGAACAGTTTTGGGACGCCTACCTGGCCCAGCAGACCAACTTTATCCGGCATGCCTTTATCCAACAGATCATCGTCAACAACATGCGCGCCCGACATTTCGCCGCGCCATTAGCTTCGGCTCTGCACGACCTGTGCATGGCCGGCTGCCTTGACCTGCATTCGCCCATGATTCCCGGCGGTCTCGACTTCGGGTACTTTTAAGGCATCGGGTACGGCACGGTGGTCGATTCCCTGGCGGCCATCAAAAAACTGGTTTATGAGGAAAAGAAGCTGACCATGACCGAGCTGCTCCAGGCCTTGAAAACCAATTTTCAGGGTCGGGAAGATCTGCGGGCCATGTTGCGCAACTCGCCGTGTTATGGCAACAACGACTCCTACGCCGACGCCATCGCCAAGGAAATAGACCGGCAGTCGGTGGAATTCACCAAAAAATATTCCAAGGAACTGGGTATCAACCTGGATTTCCGCCTAGTCCCCTTCACCGCCCATGTTCCCTTCGGCAAGGTGGTCAGCGCCACCCCGAACGGTCGCTTGGCTTACACGCCTCTTTCCGACGGCTCCTCGGCTTCCCATGGCGCGGATATCAACGGTCCCACGGCCGTGCTGCTATCCAACTTCGCCTCCAAGAACTACGATCACCGGGAACGGGCCTCCAGACTCCTTAACATCAAGTTCACGCCTCACTGCGTGGCCGGGGACGAAGGGACGAAAAAACTGGTCTCGTTCATCAAGACCTTTATCGACCTCAAGCTTTGGCATATCCAGTTCAACATCATCAACCGTCAGACCCTTCTGGCCGCGCAGAAGGACCCGGATAAATACCGCGGCCTGATCGTCCGGATCGCCGGTTACAGCGCCTACTTCTGCGACCTGTCCAAGGACTTGCAGGATGATCTTATCGCCCGGACCGACCACGTGACCATTTAACCATTTGGCTCGATCATGGACCTGGCGGACGTCCCGTCAGGTCCATGAGTTTTGTAAAACGATTGGAATCCAAATTGACCATACCTCTGGGACTTCAAAATAAAGGAACCGTCTTCAGCATTCAGAAATATTCGGTCCACGACGGGCCGGGCATCAGAACCATAATATTCATGAAGGGGTGTAACCTGGCCTGCCGCTGGTGCAGCAATCCGGAATCCCAGGCCTCCTATCCTCAACTGGCCTATAACCCGGAAAAATGCCTGACCGTGGAAGCCTGCCCACGCTGTCGCGAAGTTTGTCCTAAAAACGCCCTTTCCGTGGATGAATATGGGAAGGTCAAGGTTGATTTCCGGTCATGCGACAACTGTCTCAAGTGCGCCCAAGCCTGCCCTAACCTCGCCCTCAATCCCTACGGGTATAAAATCACGGTCGAACAAGCCCTGAAGCGGGTCGAGGAAGACGACCTGTTCTACGCCCGATCGGGCGGCGGGCTGACCTTGAGCGGCGGCGAACCGCTGTTTCAAGGGGTTTTCGCCATCGATCTTTTGCGGGAAGCGCGAAAACGGCGCATCGACACCTGCGTGGAGACTTGCGGCCATGTTCCCTGGCTGGTGTTGAAGGAGGCGGCTCAATATCTGAACACCGTGTATTACGATATCAAGTGCCTGGACCGGGCCAGGCATTTGGAATGGACCGGCGTTCCCAACGACCATATTAAAAGCAACCTCGTCAAACTGAGGGCGGAATATCCCGGGCTTCCCATTCGGGTCCGCACCCCCGTTATTCCCGGATTTAACGACGATGAGGAATCAATCTCGAGCATTATCGATTTCATTCATGGTATAAATGAAATTGATTACGAACTCTTGGCTTACCACCGCATGGGGACTCCCAAGTATGGTTACCTGGGTCGTGATTACCCCTTGCCGGAGGCCGAGACCGTCACGGAAGGACGACTCAAGGAATTACGCCAATTCGCCGGCTTGAGGCTGAAAGGCTTTTGTCAGCCGCCGCCTCAAGCGGAATCGGCCGATCAAGACGAAAAGTCGAAAAACCAGCGGGGGACAAAATCATGAACAGTGAAGACTCCAGGTTACGTCCCCATTCGCCCCTTGAATAAAACAGGCTTGTTACATGACATGAAAGACGGCGCGGTCATCCGAGGGGGAAAGTCCGGGCATTGGTCTAACAACGGGCCTTTCATCTTTAGCGCGAGAGTCAATATTATAATAACGGTCTAACAAACCAAGGAGGATTCGATGAAAAGATTCTTAGGCGTTTTGGTTCTGCTAGTGTCCGTCATGTTGATCGCCGCCGGACCAGCCATGGCCGAAAAGTTCGTGGTCGGCTTCCAGCCGTACGACACCATTTCTTACCAGGCCGTCGTGAACATGGAAATGGGCCTCTGGAAGAAGTATGTGCCCCAAGGCACCGAAATCGAATTCATGCCCGCCCTGCAAGGCACCGTGGTGGCCAACAACATGCTGGCCGGCAAGGCGGTGGCCGGGTATATGAGCGTCATGCCCGCCACGATTCTTTGCTCGAAGCCTGACCAGGCCGAAGTGGTGATGGTCGCCACCCTGGGTATGTCCGAAGGCACGCGTTGCTCCCTGGTTTTAGTCAAAAAGGACGCCCCCCAGTTCAAAAACAACGAAGAATTGGCCCGGTGGTTGGACGGCAAAGTCATCGCCGCGCCCAAGGGCAGCGCCTCGGACCAGTATCTCCGCAAGCTTTTCGAAAAATATCAAGTGAAACCGGGTGAATATCTCAACCAGTCCATAGAAGTCATTGCCACTAATTTCCGTATCGGCAAACTGGACGCCGCTTCCATGTGGGAACCCACCTTGTCCCGGGTCGCCACGGACGTTGGCGAGGGCATTGCCCGCATCGCCGCCGACGGCCGGGCCTGCGACAACCCCGACCTGGGCATCCTGGTCATGCGCAAGGACTTCCTGGAAAAAAATCCGGAAGTGGCCAAGGGATATCTAAAGGCTGAACTCGAAGCCCAGGCTTATCTGCTCGACCCCAAGAACTGGAACAACGTCATCGAAATGGTGGCCAAGCATGCCACCGGCGTCCCCAAGAAGGTGCTGTGGTACTCGATATACGGCAAGGTCCCGGCCGACTCCAAGGAAGAGGTCAGAGAATGGAAATCGTTCTATTTCAACGACCGGGAAAAGAAGAATATTGCCGAAGTGGCTCCGTTCCTGATCAAGGAAAAGGTGATCAAGGAAGGTTCCTTGAAACCCGGCTATTACGATGACACCCTGGCTCGGGCCGTCTTCAAGGAATCAGGCCGCACCCCGGTCAGCGATAAGATCACCCTGGGCGTGATCAAGGGCGCGCCGGCCGGCGAAAGTCCGTTTAAGGAATGAAACTTTTAAGAAACCGCTCCTCATGACGGTTTCTTAGCGCCATTACCCGTCACGACGCGTCGGGTTGTGAAGCACGGAAACATGCGCTGACGGTCATTTCTACCGAAGGAAGAAATCTTGGCTATTTTCAATAAAGGCCTACTTACTGTCCAGCTGGCTCCCAAGCTGGAGCTTGGGAGCCAGGGAAAAATGTTATATATACGAAACGATTTCCCGGCGATAAACCGCCGAGCTAAAAGCCTGCGGCTTCTATGAGGCGCTGATCGGAACCATATCATTTCGATCCGGCCCGGCAATTATTTATAAATAGCTCTTATTCCGGGCGCGCGGCCGAGGCCGTGCGTCCGGACCGCTTTCGCCCGAAAACCTTTCGCCGGGTCTCGGCCCGCCGGACAGACAAACCGGAGTTAATTTGGTGACCAACCCAGCAGCGACCCCAGCACTTTCGACTAGTCCTGAACAAGTTCACAAGCCGAGTTCGGTCGAGATAACGCTCATCAAATTGAAGCTGTGGCTCAAGAGTTCCCAGCCGTATCTGAATTTTCTCGGCATAGTTGGTTTTGTCTTGATCTGGTATCTATTGACCGAGCGCTTCAAGGCGCCGTGGTTTGAAAAGCTGCCCGGCCCCTTGACCAGCTTCAGGGAATGGATTTCCCAAGACCCCTCCTTCGGCATTTCCATTTACACCCCTGAATATTATCATCACATCGGGGCCAGCGTTCTGCGGGTTTTCCAGGCCTTCTGTCTCGCCACCATTCTAGGCGTCCCCCTGGGTCTTTTCATGGGCTGGAAAAAGACTTTCAAGGACTACACATTTCCGGTGCTGGAAACCCTCCGGCCGATCCCCATGCTGGCCTGGGTCCCTTTGTCCATATTGATGTGGCCGGGCCGGGAAGCCTCAATTGTCTTTTTGACCTTCCTGGGCTCTTTCTTCGCCACGGTGCTCAACACCCTTTTAGGCGTCGAATCCATCGACGAGGTTTATTTCCGCGCCGCTCATTCCTTGGGGGCCAAGCCCAAGCATATCTTTTTCAAAATCATCCTGCCGGGATCGCTGCCTTTCATCTTCACCGGCCTGCAGATCAGCATGGGTTTTTCCTGGTTCTCCTTAGTGGCCGGTGAAATGCTGGCCGGCGAATACGGCCTGGGGTACCTGATCTGGAACTCGTTTCTGCTAGTGCAGTATCCGGTTATTGTCATCGCCATGGTCACCCTCGGGGTAATCGGGTGGCTCAGCAGCGCTCTGATTCGTCTGGTCGGCAACCGGCTGATGCAGTGGAAAGTAAGGGAGGCGGCCAGATGAGTTCACAAGACGGCCCCACCGCCCGCGGGCGGATCAGCATACGTAATGTTTCCAAGATTTACGATCCGGACGGCGCCCGGGTCCTGGCCATGGATAATTGCTCGATGGAAGTCGAGGCCGGAGAATTCTGCGTGGTGGTCGGTCCCTCCGGTTGCGGCAAAACCACCCTGCTCAACGCCATCGCCGGCTTCCACGGCATCACTTCCGGTGAAATACATATCGATGGAGAACTGCTCTGCTCGGCGACCAAGCAGGCCGCACCCGGAGCGGACCGAATCGTGGTTTTCCAGAACGGCGCGCTTTTCCCTTGGATGACGGTGCTCGAAAACGTCATCTTCGGCCCGGCGGTGCAAGGCCGGATCAGTGATCGCGAAGCCAGGGACAAGGCGCGGGAAATGCTCGGCCAGATGGGCCTGATCGACATCGAAAACAACTATCCCAGCGAAATTTCCTCGGGCATGCGCCGCCGCGTGGAAATTGCCCGGGCCATGATGAACGACCCTCGGGTCTTGCTCCTGGATGAGCCGTTCCGGGCCATGGACGCCTTGACCAAGACGGTCATTCATCAGTTCCTGCTCGATGTATATGATAAAAGCCGAAAAACGGTCTATTTCATCACCCATGACCTGGAAGAAGCCATCTTCCTCGGCGGCAAGGTTTACATCATGACCACCAGGCCGGCGAAGATTAAAAAAATCCTGGATGTGGATATCCCCCGCCCCCGCGACTTTCGCGTGCTCTCCACCCCGCTCTACATCAAATTGAAAAAAGAGTGCATCGCAGCGGTCCACGAGGAGGCGCTCAAGGCCTTCCAAGCGGGCGAACGGGAAATGGCCTGAAATTGGAGAAAACCGTCATGGCTTCAAACGACTGCCCCACCATCAACTGGAAAAAGCTGAGGAAAGCCGTCTTCAGCCAAACCTCTTATCGGGGGGTCATCGCCCTGATCTCTTTTGTCGTCTTGTGGGAGATGTGCGCCCGCTTGAGCGTGCCCATCGTCGGCAACATCCCCTCGCCCTCGTCCGTTCTCGTGGCCCTGGGAAAGCAGCTCGCCAGCCGGTCTTACTGGATATGCTGGCGGGACAGCTTTATCCGCATCCTGACCGGGTTCATCGTGGCCCAGATAGTGGGCATCCCCCTGGGGCTTTTCCTGGGCGTCAATCGTTGGGCCAGGGAGACGATCTATCCGGTTCTGGAGATCATGCGGCCCATTCCGCCTCTGGCCTGGGTTCCGGCCGCCGTGATCTTCTGGCCGACCACCGAACTGAGCATGATGTTCGTCACTTTTTTAGGCGCCTTCTTCACCGTGGTGCTAAATATCGTGGGCGGCGCCGGTTCCATCGACGCGCGCTACATCCGCGCGGCCCATTCCCTGGGATCGTCCAGAAAAGACATTTTCTGGCATATCATGCTGCCGGCGACCTTGCCGAGCATCGTGGTGGGCATGACCGTGGGCATCGGCATCACCTGGGCCGTGGTGGTCGCCGCGGAAATGATCGCCAGCAGCCCGGGTCTCGGCTATCTGCCCTGGAAGGCTTATGTGGCCGGAGAATACCCGGTGATCATCATCGGCATGGTGAGTATTGGAGTAGCCGGGTATCTTTCTTCGGCCATGATCAGGTTCATCGGCAGCCGCTTGACTCCCTGGCTGCGGCTTTATTAAGGAGATTTTGTGAGCGAAATCAAACTGGCCGTCGGCATGGGTTCCGGCGAAATGCGGATCAATGGTGTCTCGAAAGGCTTCGGCGTGGGGCCGCTGCATAAGGAAGTCATCCGCGATTGCACCTTTTCCCTGGAAAAGGGCAAACTGACCGTGCTCATCGGACCTTCCGGATGTGGAAAAAGCACCCTGATCAACCTGTTGGCCGGATATGAGACTCCGGATTGCGGCAGCATCCTGATCGACGACCAACCCGTGACCGGTCCCGGTGTGGATCGCCTGGTCGTTTTCCAGGAAACCGCGCTTTTTCCCTGGATGACCACCTTTGATAACGTGAGTTACGGTCCGCGGGTCCAAAGAAAGATCTCCCGGGAGGAATTTACTAAGGAAACCATGAAACTCCTGGAAATGGTCGGCCTCCAGGATTTTAAGGACAAATATCCTTCCCAGCTCTCGGGCGGCATGCAGCGCCGGGCCGAACTGGTCCGGGCCATGATCAACCATCCCAAGGTCATGTTCATGGATGAACCTTTCCGTGGTCTGGACGCCATGACCAGGGCCCTGATGCAGGAATATTACGTCCGTCTTTTCGAGGAACATCGCGGCACCAACCTGTTCGTCACCTCGGAACTGGAAGAAGCGATCTTCCTGGCGGACCGCCTGATCATCCTGACCAACCGCCCGGCCGGGGTGAAACGGGTCATCGATGTCTCCCTGCCTCGGCCTCGGGAATTCAGCATGCTGACTTCCACCGAGTACATGGCCACCAAGCAGGAAGCCCTGGAACTGCTCCATGAAGAGGCCATAAAATCCTTTGCCACCGGTGCGGTCAACGCCTCGGACTTCCTCGAAGCCTATGCCCAATTAGGGCCGGACCCGGCCCGGCCGACCTGCAAGGATGATGAGTAGACAACTTGCCGACAAAGGACAATCACCGGCTAAAAACAATTACAACGATGGGATTACCCGGAGTCGATCATCATGGGCGGCCGGTAATCAGGATTATCCCTTGAGACCCGATGTTGCTTAGCCGGGGTCATTAATGACCATCTTATTGGCTTTAGTCGCTTTGATCGTGGGCCTTCTGATCGGCGCTACGGGCATCGGCGGAATTTTGCTTATCCCGGCCATCACGGCCCTGACCGGGATCGGCGCCCACGCGGCCATGGCCACCACCCTGGTTACGCAGTTTTTCAGCGCCATCGTCGGTCTTTTTCTCCATCGCCGCCTGGGGAACGTCGACTGGCGCATGGCCATGCCCATTTGCCTGGGCGCCGTCCTGTTCGGCTATCTCGGCGCCCTGGTCAACTCCTTGGCCAAGGCCTCGTCGCTTAACTTAATTCTTTCGCTCATCATCATCTTTTCCGGAGTCTATACGCTCCGACCAAGCCGCCGGGCCGGCAAATTTTCCTTTGATAAATCCTCCATCGCTCACAACTCGCTGCTGCTCGGCATCGGCGCCTCGGTGGGTTTCGTTTCCGGCCTCACCGGCGTAGGCGGGCCGGTCCTGTCCATCCCCCTGATGATAATTATCGGCTTTTCTCCCCTGACCTCCATCGGCGTCAGCCAAGCCCTGCAGATCACCGCCGCCGGTTCCGGGACCATCGGCAATCTGTTACACGGCGCTATCGATTTTTACTTGGCGGCCTGGATTTCGGTCATCCTCATTTTCGGCTTGATCGTCGGTATCTGGATCGCTCACCGCTGCAACACCAGCCAACTGCGCCTAACCATCGCCTTGACCTGCCTTCTGGTCGGCGGCTTGGTCTTTTATCGGTCATTAGCTTAAGCTGGTTTCGCAGAAGCGCCCGACCCGCCGCGCATGGCGGGTTATGAAGCAAGGAAACATACGCTTACGGTCATTTCGACCGAAGGGAGAAATCTCCGTTGTTTTCAGGGAAGGTCTTTTGGCACCAGAGATTTCTCTTCGCGACTTGCGCCGCTCATCGAAATGACACCATACGTTCCGTTGGGAGGCAAGTTTGAGCAATTTGAACCGGTCCCGAAGTGTTGTTTCTTAGGAGACCGGAGAAGCTGGTTTTGCAACGGTCTATATGATGTGAATTGGCAAGTAAATCAAACCAGCTATAAGCGGGCGCGGCTATCTTTTTTCTTTCCATTCTTGCCGGGGGAGGCGGGGGCCGACCGAATCTTCCTGAAGATCGTGCTGCGGTCCACGCCTAGAACTTCGGCCGCCTTACCGATGGAACCGTAGACGGTCACGGCTTCCTCAATCAGGTCTTTCTCCATTACTCCGACAATTTCCTTGAGCGATGCGCCGCCGAGGCTATAGGTTTGCAGAAGGGAGCCGGTTCCGACGGAATCGCTTCTCAACGATCGACCGATAGGGATATCCCGGCTGTTGATCCTGGGTTTGTCCGAAGTGATGACCAGACCGTGGATCATGTTTTCCATCTCCCTGACGTTGCCCGGCCAGCC
>JADFXS010000694.1 GCA_015233515.1 Deltaproteobacteria bacterium
CCTTCCAATACCCTTCGTACTTACAACCAGACCATTTGGTTCCTTCACCCCAAGTGAAGATTCCATATCCATTACGTTTCCCGTTCATGAAGCCGCCCTCATGGCGGCCAATTTCTTTCCCATCACGAAACAAAACCAGTGTCCCATTACCTTCGGCCTTTCCGTCGGCGCATCCTCCAGACCAGGTGGCGCTTTGATTTGGTTCAAGCCTGGCCGTCCAAACTTTACATCCATTTTGCGGGTCAGTCATCCAGCCGGGATCATTTTGCGGTGCTTCTTCATTATATACAAAGGCCGTGAGATTCGGATTCTTTCCCCAAATGAAAAGGCCCTTGCCGACACGTTTTCCACGTTTGTAGTCGCCTTGATACTTGTTCCCGTTGGCCCAGGTGAACACTCCCGGTCCGTGACGCTTTCCATCCAGGTATTCGCCTTCGTAGGTGTTACCGTTTGTCCAGATGTATGTTCCTTTCCCGTGGCGCTTCCCTCCTTTGCATTCGCCTTGATACCTGCCGGTCTCCTTACCGTCTCGCATGTATATGGCCACGCCTTGTCCCTCAGCCTTTCCATCAATACATCCGCCAGCCCAGGTGATACTCTGCGTTGGACCAGGGTTGGATACCCAGAGTTTGCAGCCTGTTTCCGGGTCGGCAATCCAGTTGGCTGAATCATTATCGGCCTGGGCCAGGTTATATGCAAAAGCGCTAAAGGTGAGAGCAACAAACAATACGCTTAGAGACCTGCTAAAGGGGCAATTCATTTTGACCTCCCCAAGGGGTAGCTGCGGTTACTTTATAAAAGCAAAATGGATCAGGTTCCGGTTGGTGGAGGTGCCGCTGCCTAAATCGGTAATCTTCAGTTGTCCGGCCTGACTTGAATTGAAGATCAGTTGGGCCGTCCGGAGGTGCGGGTTATAGATATCCGAACCCTGAAAGATGCCGCCCGTGACCTGGTCGGCATAATAGACCAGAGCGTTGAGGGCGTCCTGGGTGGTCAAAAGAATGGCCCCGCCATGGACGTAGGTTTGGAAGTAGACTCGGAATCCCTTGTCGGGGTTCTCACTCCACACGCCGGCGGTCGTGGGCATTCGTTTGATCGTGTCAGAGGCCAGACGACGAACCGTCAGAGTGGTGATCCCGCCGCTAGTGAGATTGGTCAAGGAATAAAGAGCAGTAAAAGGGGAAATGAAGTTGACCCGGATGCGATAGGTTGTCCCGGTGGGCACATCCGCGGCGTCAAACGTCCCGCCGCTGACACTGGAGGCATAACAGGCGATGATCTTTAAGGCATCTTGAGTGGAGAGACATACCGCCCCGCCGGTGTCATAGGTCTGAAAATAAATCCGGTCAGCCGTTCGAGCCGTCCAGATGCCATCGGTGTAGGAGTCTCCCGCGAGAAAATTTGTGGGTCCGCCAAAGGCGCCGATATCGTTCCGACTTCGGTCGGGATTATTGTAGGCCGGGTCGGGGTTACCGGTCCGGCGGCAGGGGGAAGAGGCGGTTAATTTGAAATCAGCACCAGCCGGATTGACCAACAACGGGTCCACCGACAGATCAGTCGCTCCGGCAGTGACACCTTTATAATTTCCGGCCTGGTTATTGAACACATCATTATAGGACAAAACGGGAATGGAGCCGACGTCCGTCTCGATTCCCGCTCTGGTCAGGTTGGAGACGACAATATTATTCATAATCAGCGGCGCTGCTCCCTCGGAAATATATATTCCGGCGCCAACTTCGGTCCCGGTATTGCCATAAACGACGTTATTCACCACGTTGGACCGTAAGACACCGTATACGTTCATCCCGGCGCCGAGATCACCCTGGTTGTTGTAAACCACATTGTTGGCGAATTGGGCCACATCCGGGCTCGTATCGCTACTCCCCAAAGACACTCCGCCTCCCTGATGAGAAGCATTTGAGGAGATAGTATTTCCCTGAATGACTGCGCCGGCCCGGCAAGCGATCCCTCCACCTGAATCCCCATTGGTTTTATTGCCGGTGATTCGATTGTCCCAAATGAG
>JADFXS010000695.1 GCA_015233515.1 Deltaproteobacteria bacterium
AATAAGATGGAGCCGATCATCTCGCAGATCGTTGCCCGCGCGCCGGCGGATCAGGCGATGGCGTATTTGCCGGATCTTGGTTTTGTTTCAAACGTTATTGAGAAACTTCGAGCGTCTGTCGGCCTTGTTTTAAATCGACCCAATTTAAGTGTAGAGGAGCTCGCCACTTTTAGAAAAGAAAATAAAAAAAGTTTGGAAACGGACGATCATCTGGCAGGGTTAATCAATCACGCTTTAAATTTGTCAAGATTCAAAACAGACTGGGACGATAAAAAGGAAGAGGTAATCCGGAGTGCGAGCGGGATTCTTCCGGCTTTGCTCCTCCTGGAACCGACCGATAATAATGAAAACCTAGTTTATGATGTGATTGACAGTTATTTGCAGTTTACCGACGTGCGGCTTCCGGTACGAGTGGATAATGATTACGAATGGTTTTGGCCGTGGGCGGTGTCGGTTTCTGTCAATGGCGGAGAAAAGGCCATCCAAATGCTTTCTCGTAAGCTTGCCGAGATCGGAAATGAAATTTTTGATTCGACAAAAGGGCCTGAATGGAACAATCATTGGTCCGCGGCCCTTCAGGAAATCCTTTTAGAGGCGATATTTCTTTCAAGAACTTATTCAAAACAAGACGAGGAGGCTAAACAAAAGGCGCTTCTTGAAGCTCTGAAATTAAATTCTCCGCATGTCCAGCGTTTGGCCGGCGCTATGCTCAAGCGCTCGGTGGTATCTTCCAATCGGCGGAGTATTCGCGACTATAAGATTTTACTGCTTTATATCAAAGAGCGGTTTGCTGCCGGTTTTGATAAAGTTTACGACTATACCCCTGCCGTCAGCCTGGATAAAATTCCGCTGCTTTTGTCCTCTGGCCCATCGACGCCGGATCAGGCGATGGAAAGTATGGAGGAAATACGTCAAGAATTAGTTAAGGTAGTCAGTCAGGTAGAAGATGAATCCTATAAAGCGGCGCATAATCTATTACATTTCTTTGTACCACCGCTGGAGTATATGCATGGTTCTGGTAACTGTGTGTTTCTAGCAGATGAATTTAAAAAGAAAATCCTTGAGGCATCAAGGGCAAACAGGCAAATTATAGCGGTGGAGGAGATTGGATCCCATAGCAATGTGGAGTTGGTCGGAAACCGCGATATACACAAAAAATTCTTCCATTATTTTCTGGTTGTACTTTTTAGAGGTCATTTATGGGTCGTTGATCCTTCTTGGCAACAATTTTTGCCTAACAGTATTCCATTATTAAACAATGGTTTCCCAAAGGTTATGATTATTGAAATTAATGATTTAATAAAGAATTTTCCCAAGATGGAAGTATTAGGAAACAGGAACATATGGCAAGAAGGGATTATAGAAAATTCAGAAATAATCGAGAGATTAAAAAGAAAAGCCCAGGAGCAAGGAACAAGGAGTGAAGAAAAGAAAGTAGTTGGTTCTCAATTGGACGGCGATATGGTTCCGGCGGGGGAAGGGGCCGATGATGCTAAAAACGGCGGTATCGACCTGACCCGCGACAAGATGGGGCTGCAGGTGCAGAGCGTAGACGCGGGCCTTCAGTTTAAGTTTGATCCAGCCATGATCGAGCAGTTGCAAAGCGCTTCGGGCCGGGCTGACGGGGCCCGGCACGTCGTCGATCCCTCGCTCCGCTCGTTGAGGATCGACTCCGGTCTCACGCCGGTCATCATCGACATCCAGCCCATGACAACGACACTTCCAATGTTCCTCGGCCTTAAGGACGACGCTCCGGCCGATTTATACGGAATCGGCACTTCGTCGTGATCTCGCTCCCCGTCTCGCCTTCGGCTCGCCGAGGCGGACGCTCGCCAATATCACGACTTCGGCAGAGCAGTTGAGCGGGAGATAATTTATTGACACCCACCCATCCGTGTGGTATTTTGCGTTTATATTCGCTTCCCCCCGAGCGGTCCCGCGGCCCTATCCTCAATAAGGAGAACTCCCGGGAAAACCGATCTGCAGAGAAAGGATATTCAAAATGGAAAAACACGTAGCCG
>JADFXS010000066.1:0-10957 GCA_015233515.1 Deltaproteobacteria bacterium
CCCCTGACTAAGGTCTGATCGACTTCACCAGGCGCCGGCTGAATTAAACGTTTAAGTGAAAAAAAGCAGTTACAATACTTTTTATTGGAATTAGGCCAAGGCTTCCCTGACAGCTAATATGGTTTCCCTTACAATATGTCCGCCGGTTTTCCCGAAAGTTGCATCGCTAAAAGTGAGGCGGCTTGATTCGTCCGATGGGCAGTGAATTCCTCCTCGCGTTGGGCTAACATAAGAGCTCATTCCACAGCACGCGATGTTCGGCCTTGGTCATGTTCAAACCTACCCCGGCCAAAGCCTGCAAAACTTCCTTGCTTTTCTCCAAATGTTCAAAAGAACGGCTATATTTAGGGAGATAATTGTCCTTGGAAAAAGGAAAGACGGGCCGAAATAAACAGAGAAATCGCTGAGAAAAAAAGGGAAAGGAAAAGCAAAAAACAATTTTCCTTTTTCGAGATGGATGAAAAATAATCAAACCATTCACCTTATTATCTGTAAATAGATCAAACCATTTGAGGATGATATAAGCGATATGACAGAAATCTTCAGATTATCAATCTCTTGCGTCTATGGAAAGTATATTGAAGAACCTTTCCTACGCGTTGTTGAAGCGCCAGTAGACATGACCTTGGATGACCTACATTTTTTTATCTTGGACGATTTGGTCGGCTTCAATCATGACCATTTTTCAGGATTTTATATCGCCAACTCTTGGCATGGGTGGAAGACGTGGTTAACCATGTCTGAAGACTCGGACGACGATGAGACGGCTTGGGAAAAATCCATTGGTGAAATCTTCCCATTGGGACCTCATAAAAAACTCTACTACTTATTCGATTTCGGAGACAGTTGGACCTTTGAGATACGCAAGGAAGGAAAAGCGACATCCCCACTTCCCGACGTTTTTTATCCACGAGTTATATATGAGGAAGGGCCAAAGCCTGAGCAATATCCGTCATAAGATGATTAAATTGACACCGATGATTTATCTGAAGTGGCTTATGATTTAATTGTTCAGGATGATGATATTATGCAAGCAAACTTGGCCCTATGGCAAACGAACGGGCGCAGGCTCGGCCACGACCCGAAGGAGATGAACGATGGTCGATATTGCCGCATTGATGCGGGTGTTACCTGTCTCGGCGTTGAAGCCGGATTGTGTGGCGTTGCTTGGCGGCTTCATCACTACGTCCAAGGATCGCGCCTGGCAGGAGTGCATCGTTCTACTCGAGCCGCCTGCCGGTCAGCACGCACCTTACATCGACCCGGTGGAGGCGCTGGAACAAATGCTGCGTCGCCTGGGTTTCGAGCTGGAAGACGCACACGCGCAGGCCTGCGAAGCCGTGGCGCGGATGAAGGATGAGGTGGCGGTGGATCGCTGGGTCAATTTTTTCGACGACTTCGAACCGGAATCGCCCGAGTGCCTGCCGGTCTCCGATTTCGTGGCTTGGCTGCGCGACGAACGCCGCCGGGTGAACCTGTTGGCATCCCACCTGAAACTCGACGCGCAAGGTTTCCAGCAGCTGGCCAATGAAGAGATACTGCCGCCGTCCGATATTGTAGATTTCCTCGAGCAGGCGGCGGAGGTGGCCGCCAGCACGCCGATGTTTCGTGGGCCGGACAACTGGGACGAGCCGTGGTCGCTGGAAAACTTGCCTGCGCTGCCCCCGCCCAAGGCCATGATCGAGTTTAGGCCAGGGGCGCCGTGGGGCGACTATTGGGAAGCTCCCGACAACCCCTTTATGCGATGGCGCGAGGCCATCCGACCCGTCGCGCGGGAACTGGAAAAGGCGCTTGGCGAGCCGGTCTATTACTTCGCCGACGTGGATGACGAGCTCGACGACGATGCCGCGCATCGCTTTCTCGTCCTGCACTGGTGTTGTACCTGGAAGCCCGAATCGGCTTTCATGCGCTATCTGTTGAAGATCAGCGGGGCCTGCGACATCGAGGAACTAAAAGCGGCGCTGATCGACCCGGTCAGCTACACGCAGCCATTCGAGATGAATGACGCTTTCATCAGGTTGGAGGCGTTGACTTGCCAAATCGACTATTTGCCGCCGGAAGCGCATAAGACGATTGCCGTGGTGTTCTCCACCTCACGGGCGCGCGAGACGGCGCGGTTTCTGCTGGCGCAAAAGATCGGCGCGCATGCCTTCATCGTCGCGCCGAAGGAATTGGCGACCGATGACTGGATCAGGCAAGCAACGCGTTACTGCCGCGAGTGGAGCGTCCGCTATGTGTATGGCGGCCAGCTGGATGAGCCCCTCGGTATCCTGGCTTCTGTCGATGAGCTGTGCGTGATCGCCGACGAGCCGACACCAAACTGCGGCTTCGATCTGAAGTTGCCAGACCCGGTGGAAGACCTGCTGTGCTTGGCGCTTGACCTTGGGGTCGAAGCGCATTACTTCCATGTCGATCTATCGGGGTTGTGGAACCCGGATACGTGCCTGCTCAAACGTGGCGTTCCTGAGCGCGTGGCGGCCCGCAAGTCGAGGCGCGCCGCGTACACCCGATGCCTGAAAGAAATCCGTCTCGACAACGACTTCGGAGGCAGCGGCCTGTGGGATATGGACGGCAAGATGCTGGGCTACGACCTGCTGGATTTGCCGTTCCCGCTTGTCAGGCGCATCGCCGCCTGGCAGCGGGACTACGACGACACGATGGACCCGCCTGACATGGGCGACGACGCCTGGTGGGAACGCCACGAGCAAGAGGCGTTCGACATCGCCAGGGCGTTGCATGACGCCTTGGGCAAAAGCGTTGCCATCAAAGTGCATCGCAAACAAGGCTGGTTGACCGTCGATTAAATCGAACGCCTAGAGGGAGGTGAGCCATGAATCTGGTGTGGGGCAAGAACGATGTACCGGATCCCCCACAGGAGCGCGAGATCACGAGCAACCGAGGGCAATTGCTCGGTCGAATGGATGAACAGCTGCCCAATCTCTACATCGCGGAGTATGGCGCGTCGGGCCGGGCCATCCGTGAGCGGACGATTGATGCGACCGCCGCCGGACTGTTCGCTGTTGGCGTGCTCACGGGCGATGATCGTCCCGGCGTTGCGCCCCTGGTATTCCAGCCAGGCGTAGAATTCGCCATGAATCGCTTTGTGCAAGAGTTCCGCCTGGTCGATTCGAAGAAAAACGTAGTGCAGGCATTCCAGGACTGGTTAGTTACCTGCAGCATGCTTGGCGGTCACCGGACTCACGGATATTTGCCATCACTATCCTTGACCCGGAAGACCTTCTGCTCCTCTTTGATCTGGAGCGACAGCAATATTTCCTGCTCCTATTCAGCGTTTACCAGGGAACTTCCGCTCTTGCCTCTACCGAGGTTTGGCTGGGCGTTAGCTACGACCAGTTCGAAGCATTCTTAGGGGAAGAGACTTCGCCGCGTTGTCGTGTTATTAAATACCGGAAACGGGCAGATGGAATTTGGAGACGGCCTTCTGCAATGCTCCCAGGCTTAATTGGGACTTGCCTGAACCAGGAAAATAAAGGCATGAAAGTAAGATCAGGACTTGGCTCCCGCGGATGACGTCATATGGATAGGGATTTTAGCCAGACCTGCGCCTGACGGCGAGTTGAAGATAAGAGGATGACAGAAAGACGTATATCGATACGGATAGCCGATGGATCAACAATCCCGGCAAACATTGAAATTAAAGAGCAGGACGCTAACTGCCGGTTGCACCTCATTGGAGACGGCATCGACGAAGCCGCCACTGGCCCGGATTACTTCGAGTCATTCACCGAAATCAGAAGGAGACTTGCTCGGCGGAATATCTTTCCTCTCTGCTACGGCGCATCAAAGAACGTCTGGCCTTCTGGTATGGCCCGGGACATGCTCCAGGGGCTCGCGGCCTATAGACTGAAGCTCGGCTTTCCTGCTAAGGAAAATGATCTGGTTGATATTTTCGCAAACGCTCCGGATATCGAACCGGTGACCCCTGAGGAACAGCGGGCTTTCTCCGACGCATGGCACAGGTCATTGGTGCGAAAATCCGACAGTGCGAAAAGCGATACCTTTGAGATCTGGAAGATAATTGGCGGATTGATCCTGATCACGCTTTTCATTATGATGATAGTCGGAACCATAGCCATGGTTAGATGCCGAGGTTATGATATGGGGGCGTTTCGTAGGGATGGGGTCAAAACTGAAGCAAGAATAATCGGGATATCCAGAAGCTTTGCCTTGCGTAATGCATCGATCCACGAATACGAGTACCAGGCGAAGGAAATTCTCTACACGGGGGAGCGACGACAAAGCCGGTATACAATGCAAAAGTCGGGGACATGATTGACATCGTTTACTTGAAAGACGATCTTCGCCGGAGCATCTTCCTTGACGACGAAAGCGTTCCCTATCGTTAATGATGGGGGAAAAACAAAAGGGATCTTTTCCGTGGCCAACCTCACACAGACCGAGTTCATGAAACTAGCCGATAGCGAGACAGAAGTAATGATCTGGTGAGTCGTGAGAAAACTGCTGAACCCGGAATCACGCGTCTCTGCGTGCCAGTCGGACAAAATGCATGGGAACTAATTTAACAAGCTGGCCCACCTGAAGCCGGCGTAGATAGTATTACCAAGAGGAATGAGATGTGACCGGACTGATCCGCTGTGCTCACTGCCATAAGGAATTCCATGAGGGCGTTGGTTTCTGCCCGTTCTGCAAGACACCATGCCAACTTCCTTCTTCGAAGCACCACGTTCTCATTGATGAACTGAAATCTGATTTTCCTCGGACTTTTCATCCCTCCACATTGGCTGTGGTCGGAGCGATTGTCATTGCAATCACTAACCTTACCGCAGGCTTGTGAACGGATCGTAGGGTTGTGCTAACCTTGGACGCAACCTCGGGCCCGCATCGACAAGCAGGATGATTTTTGCTCGCATGGCCAGATTTTGGGCGGTTTTCGGTGATCGAATCATCGACTCAAGGGCTTGATGGTCTTCTATACTCAACTGGTAGATTTCTTTTTTCGTACCATGACTGGCACTATAACAAGTGTCAATATTAAATAAAAGAATCAACAGTACAGGACACTAGAACATGGAAAAGTCAAGACGTGATTTTTTCAAGGCTGCGGCAACGACCGGAGCGATCCTTTTCGCGACCGCGGTCTTTCTACCGGCGCGTCGGGTGCTTGCCGCGGAAAAGACCGAATCCGGGGACTGGAAACCCTCTTCGGACCTGAAGGGTTTTCCCCTCAATCACCAGCAGATCCTGAAACATCTGAGGACGGCCAATGAGGTCGCCAAGGAAACGGCTGAATTTGGCCACCACCCCTTTGGCGCAGTGCTTGTGGCGCCGGATGGCGAGAGGGTGCTGATGAAACAGGGAAACCTGAGTTCGATCGCGCATGCCGAAACAGAGCTCTCACGGCGGGCGTTCGCGCAGTACAACTCCGATTACTTGTGGAGATGTACCCTGGTGACAACTTTCGAACCGTGCGTCATGTGCGCCGGAAACGTCTATTGGGCCAACATCGGAAACCTAGTCTATGGCGTTGAGGAAACCACATTGAAAAAACTGACCGGTGCCAACAAGGACAACCCCACGATGAGCCTACCGTGTCGCACGGTGTTCAAGGCGGGGCAAAAGCCCATCTTGGTGGCGGGCCCCTTCCCGGAACTGGAAGGCGAACTGGTCGCCCCTCACAGGGCCTTCTGGAAATGAAGCAGTCCTGTCGTCGCGAATTCCTCAGATACTAAGGCTCTTAAGGCAATTGGTATCAAATACGGCCTAGGCTACCATATACGAACTGAAAAATCTAGTCTTTTATCTCGCTGTTATTATTGTCTATTTCTCACATCGTCATCGAACGTCATAAAATCACATCTACCGATTGGCTTTGCGAAAACTATTTTAACAAGCTCCAGGAAGCTCTTATTTTACGGTCAAAATAAATTCACCGAGAATCGCTGGTATATGCATACAAACTGTTAAAGACCATTTTATGCTTGTTTACTAAGCTTCAGACAATAGACTCAATAACTTCAAATTGATCAAAAATTGCTTCATATCCACCACCTCTGGATATAACCCTTTACAGGGTTTAAAATTCAATACCGGTGTCACATAAGGATCAATTCTAATTAACCTGATTCTATAGGGGGTGAGGGATAACTTGTTGAAGAATTTAATAAAATAAGAGCCAGTCATCAAGAAAATAGATATCCAAATTCAATAGGCGCAATACTTGATTACCTTCAAGTATCCCTGGTCGGTGAAACTTTTTATCAACCATGAAAAACGAGGATGATTTCTCTCTACGGCTTTGCCATCTGACCCGGCATGAGGGCCGCAAGCAACAGACTTCCTGTTTCGATGCTACCGAACCCCGCCTGGATCAGCCAAACTCCCCTTCCACGATTTTGCCCGTTTTCCTTGCAACTTCTTTTGGCTGGCGGGTGATAACCCGACGTTTGCGGAGCCAGGTCCAAAAACAGGGGAGAGCAGACTCGGTGTTATTCCTGGCCTTGGCGGAGAGGCCAACTTGGCCGACGAATAGGTCCTCAATCTCCCCATACTGGATGTCCTTGACGTTCTGCTCTCCCAGGTGATCCGGGCTCTAGCCAGATAATTATCGAGGGTCCACCGAGACATGGCGGAAAATCATCTTGGCGAATCGCGGTTCCCTTTCATAAGCACAACCTTGCGCCTAAAACCTATTTTTCTCGATCTACCTTTGCTTCAGTACGTTCAGGTGGTAAATGGCCGGGTGAGCCAAGTCAATCGACCAATATAAAAATACCCGTTATTGTAGCAAGATGGCTGTCGCTGGAAAGGGCGCCGTCTTTTAGCCGCTTTTTGTTTTCACCAGCACAAGGCCAAACCTGCCGCCCCATTCAATCGTCTTGCCAAAGAGTATTGAATTTGTTATATTTACAATAGTTTGAAAGTCTTGAATTCTGGCGAAACATGACTTCTTTTCGGTGCGGTGGCTCCAGGATTATTGCTTGGAAAACGAGAGGGCAGTCGGCCGACTTTCAGCATCTACAATACCTTCCAGTCCCTGTGGCTGGCTATGCGAGGTGAGATAATGAAGTATAATCGCCTTGTTGACGGAAATCCAAACATAATTTTCCTTATGCCCATTTTTTACGCTCTCCATATGGTGGAAGAATTCTCGCTGGGCTTCGTCGAATGGGGAGATCGATATTTCGGGAATTTCGACTGGACACAGAACATCATAGGAAATACGATGTTCTTTATCTTTCTATGCCTCGCCTGTTATGCCTACTATAGGGATCCCACCAAACACCTTTGGCTTGGAATGGCCGGCGCCATGTGGATTTTAGCTAACTCGTTTCTTCATATTTCGGCTGTAGTTCTTGGAGGGGAATACTCACCTGGAGTGGTGACGGCTACCGTATTTTATTTGCCTGGCGGCTTATATTTTTTGCTGGGCTGGAAGAGGAATGGTCTCTTAAATTGGAGAAATATAATCCCATCATTCATACTAGGCGCCATGATCTTTATGATAATCCCTACATTTGCGCGGGCGATACATTACCATGCCCAGCTTGCCAAAATCTTTCATTTTATTAAATGATTTTTCTATCAGGGAGGCACGATATTCAATTGCCTTCAGTGAATCCTGGTAGTTATCGCTGAACCCGCCATCCCAAATCGTGTCCTAAATCGTTGACCTGCTCTACCTTGAATGATATGGTTGCCGCCCCAAAGACACGGATTAATTCCTTATGTCTCGCCTCAACAACTCACAGGAGGAGCTTATGTCAGAATCCAGGGTTCCATGGTTGCGAAATGGGATGTTTCTCCTTTTGTCGTTAACGGTGTTGCTGCCATTCATCGCCGGTTCTTGTGGTTCTGGCGATAGTAATTCCGTTTACACTAGTGTTAGAACGGATGTGTTCATCTCGGGGCTAACTAACAATGGATTCACCGTCAGCGAGGGGTATACCCGTCCAATCCTACCGATCGACTTAGTCAACAGCCGCACCCTTGATTCGGCCGCCGGCAATAACGCCAATCAGCCATACAAACGTCTGCAAATCCCCTTGGCGCCAAGTTCGAATGAAAATCAGGCCGAAAAGTCCCTGGGAGTTTTCAGGCTTAAACCTTACGAGGCCCTGGTCTACGTGGGCCCCACACCACCCAGGGGCGACTACTTCAGCTACACTCCCTTCCTGTGGGTGCGGTTTGCCGATCGCGTTGTATCCAAAGGCGATTGGATCTTCGCGGCCTTGGGCGATCCGTTGAACCACACCCAGATCAAGGTGGAAGGTGGAGGCGACCCTTTTGAGAAAAACACTATGATTATTTTCACGGCCGACCGGGGCGTCTATGAGCGCTTGACGGCTCGAGCCGTGATGGCCGGTTTCCCCGCGTCGATGATCAATCCTTATATCTTTCCCTCGGCTCTGTTGAAAATGGGCGTCACCCAGGGGAGCCTCGAGGACGATTCGTTCGCTATAATCGTACGCTCCGCCAATGTAGTCGATCAATCAGCGGCGCAAAGCTACATGGATAACGATAATTACGCCAGGATTTTCCGGGTCACGCCGGATTCCGTTCCGACCTTGAATCCTTTCCCCACACCCACGCCCAGAAACCGGAAGGCGACCGCCGAGACCAATCTTATCCCCGGACTGCAACAGAGTTTGGACAATCTTAAAAATGCCATCTTGGCCAAGTATGGGAGCCAGACCTATAGGTCATTCGAATCCATTAGATGGTGGCCTGATTCCAGGGACGTGCTAGAGACCACCGACCCGACCTCGTCGAATTTTCATAAATTCGTGGCCGGAGAAGCGTCCGATACGCCTTATCGCCGGACCTCCGAAAACGGCGTGGCGGCCAACTTCAAATTGGATAAGGGCGACATGGTCATTGTTTACGGCGTGAACCACGCCGCCACTGGTTTGGCCCTCTATTCCAACTTTAGTGTATATAGCGAAAAGGTCTTGAATCCTTGCGTATCGGGGAACATCGTCAATTACTTTTTCGGGTGCGGCAATCCCTTATGGAATGGAATAGCCGGCATGGGCAGCAAGGATTCGAAAAATCCGCTAACCGGTAAGAATCACTTCACCGGCAGCGCCTCGTACTTTATCCCGAACGATCCCAACGCCAAATATCTTTACGCGGCTCGAGTTTTGCGCGACGCGCCGACGGACTCGGAGAATCTACCTTATGTCGTCGTGCCGGTAACGGATGACTCTCTTCCCGCCTCGGGCATACAATTAAGCGATCCGGTCATCATCGGTTACCGGGCTTATGTCAATCCGGCTACTGGTTCCGGCCCCGCTTACGAGGACGTCCTTCCGGACCGGGCCATCTGGTTCAAGGCCCCATAAGAGTCTCAGGCCCAGATCAATGAGCGTTTTTTAGCGTTGTTAACTCCGAGAATCCCTTCAGCCTTAGAGGGTAAAAGAAAACAGTAAGATAGACAGGGGACTCTGTGCCATGCCTGCTGCCGCGGCAACGGCGGTGAAGGACCTCGACACGGAGATTTATGACCGAACAGAAATTATGCAGATCACTAGAATAATTTGTTAGCCCGCTTATGAATAATCCTTGGTTTGAAATTCCGCTCTCGGACTACGAGTCCCACATGTCGCTGCCAACAATCGCTCAGGCAGAAATGTTGGCTGCCCAATTTTCGGAGGTCATGGGCAAGTTCTCACCAGAGTCCGTTGCGGTTATCGGTTGTGCCGGCGGCAACGGATTCGACAGAATTCCTTCCGCAACGAAACGTGTAATTGGTGTTGACATCAACCCAAGCTATATCGCTGCTGCATCGTCTCGGCATGCCGGTCGTGTTCCCGGTCTCGAATTTCATGTTGCCGACATTCAGGCTGGTCCGTTGCCATTAGATCCTGTCGACCTAATTTACGCAGCCTTAGTGTTCGAGTATGTCTCGCTTCCTGCAGCGTTGGGTAATTTGTCGCGTGTGTGTCGCCCCGGCGGTCATTTGGTTTCGGTGTTCCAGAAGCCATCGGCACATGAGCATGCGGTGTCACCGTCGCCGTATCTGAGCCTTCAAAAGCTTGCCCCGCTCATGCGCATAATCCCCCCGGCGGAACTGACTCAGTGCGCCGCGTCATTTGGCTTTACGCTGGAGTCCGAGAAAACGTTGGTGCTAAACTCGGGAAAAGAGTTTGCCATTCAGGTGTATCGCCATGAAGTCGGCTGACCCTGCAATGCGCCGGACCTGCGCGAAAAAGAGAAAAATTCTGTTAAGACAACTTTATGATAAACGTTTTTAATCGGCCTGGCCCAAGCAAATATCACGTGATCTTTCCACTTAA
Organism: Deltaproteobacteria bacterium; assembly: GCA_015233515.1. The sequence continues at coordinate 10,278 of JADFXS010000066.1, forward strand.
TTATATGATTCGCCATGCGTTCACCGGTTCAAATACCTTTCATGTTTCCAATTTCAGTCAACCCTTCTACGGTCTTAATGGATTTGGGTAAATATTTCATAATTTTGTCTCAAGCATCAGATCTCTCGAAAACTCTTTCGATGGCTCACTTAATGTGCTCCAAAAAGACGGTATATTGGGCGCGCAAATTATTGGACAACCAAGGGTGTATCGTCATTCTGGATGCCATGGGCTGTCAAAAGACCATAACCGAGTAGATTGCGGACCATGACGCCGATTACGTTTTAGCCCTCAAGGGTAATAATGGTCGGCTTGACGAAGACCTTAGATTTATTCAGGACCTGCATTCGAGGAGCTCAATATCCGCGCTTAAGGTGGATGCTTTGTACCGCCTTGAACATGTTGGCGGTTTCATCCTATCCATGGTAAAACATTAACCGAAGGGGGTGCTGCCAGCAATGCGGCATCCCCAGCCATATTTTTCCCCGACACATGCAATTCTTCGAGCCACTGGCAACAACAGTCAAATGTTTGGAATTTACATGCCAAGAAGTCTGTGCTATGATGTCTCTCCAGTCAATCCAGATGAATGTAAACCGGCTAACTTTAAAGGGAAGATTTTTTATAGTAATGGCTTTGTTTATTTGATATTTCGCTTGAATTAACAATATTTCCTCACC
>JADFXS010000066.1:10967-11438 GCA_015233515.1 Deltaproteobacteria bacterium
AGAACATGCCGCCTGCGGATGGGTGAACACAGGCAGGAAGCGGCAGAAAGTGTTTAGGCGAACAAACACCAAGAGCATTGGTGCAAGGTCCGATACCTTACACGAACAATTACTTAGCCAGTCCTCCGAACTAAAAAAACAACCAACAACACGAACCGCTAACTTATTTTGGGGATTGAAGAAAACCATCAGCATGCTTGATAAGCTCAGGGTTTCATAATCATGCAAGTATTGTTGAGTTGGTGTGGTATCAAAAGTTAAATGTGGACGGGAAAATAACTAAGGTTTCCTGATTTGAAAGCATCATGACCATGAAACGCTTCTCAATCGTGCGGTCAAGGAAGCCGTCCGAAAGGCTGGCTTGTTCAAGCATGTTGGATGTCATACATTCCCGTATTCCTTCGCCACGCATTTACTGGAAACAGGCTATGACATTCTCACAATCCAGGAACGTCTCGGGCACAAAGACGG
>JADFXS010000696.1 GCA_015233515.1 Deltaproteobacteria bacterium
AAAGTCGACATATCGTCCGCCCACCAAAGTCCCTCTAAGGGCATAACGCCGTAATCCACGGCGAGCGCACCTTTTTTAACCATGAATTTCAAGGTATAGGAAAGAGAGAAAAGCAGTTCGACCGCCCCCTGAAACCGCGGGGAGGTATTCGGATCTCCTTCGCCGTCGATCATCAGGTAGTTAAATGTTGGAACATCCACTTGAACCACTCGATTGGCCGGTGGTTGATACAGGTGCTTCAATTCTTTTTTCAGATCGATTTTTTCCATGTGTTTCTCCTGACCAGCGGCTTTCATGGTTTTATCCGCCGACAGGCCCTAGTCGGCTTTGATAATTTAAACCGGTGAATTGCAGATTGGTGCACTCGCCAGGATCCGGCGGGCTGAGAAATTATATTTTTATCATTTTATGTCTTGTCGCGGATAGAATTTTTTATTGTCATCTCCGTTAAGTTGATAGAGCCCAAGTTTTTACGGTTTAGAGCAACAATGATTTTCTTTCCAAGCGCTCCTTGTCCTTCTGGACGTATTTAGCCAGTTCCTCGCCGAAACCGGGATGGAAGCGCAAGCGGGTGAAGTCGAAATCGACGTTCAAGCGCTGGAGCCTCAGGAGGTCCCCATCCATGGCCTCATGGAGGTGCACTCCGGCCAAGAAGAAGCCGGCCTGTCTGGCCAGGTCGCCCAGCAAGGCCGAGGCGGGTTGAGCCAGGGGCAGATCGAGATACACCGCTTGGGCCTGAGCGATGTCCGTAAGATCGGCGACGGCGCGTTTGATCTCGGGCCACTGGTCCTGGTTGGCGGTGAGAACGCGGATCACCCCCAGGCCCAGTTCACGATTGAATTTCACCTGGTAATCGCCACCACCGACCGCGGGCGCCGGGCGTCCAAACTCTGCCGGCCGGCTGAGATTATGGTAAATTTTGGCGATGATGTCTTGATAACTTTCCGGGGCATGGGCCAGAGCCGGCGGTGGCGTGGATAAATAAGTGAAGCAGATCAGAAAAGATTCCCGCTGAGTAACGGAGTCATCCCGGACCAGGGCCTTGAAGGGCGTGGGCTGTATGGAAGCCAGGTTCAGAGCGCAGGCCTTGCCGCCTCTGCCGACGACTTGCTTCTGGCTGATCGCGTGGCTGGTGACCGGGTGATGGACCAGGCCTATAAGTCCCATCTCCCTGGCTTTTTGCTCCGCGGCCAGCCCCAGCTTTTCCATGAGACCTCGATTTCTATGAGCCGGCGCCACAAAAAGCATGGCGGCCTCGGCTATGGGCGTCGGATCTTCCCTGACCAGGCAGGCGTGTCCAGCGATTTCTCCATTTTCAGCCACGACCACCATACTGACCAACCGGCCGTTTTCGATCAAACCCAGCAGACCTTCCGGCCGGTAAGCCTCCTCCTTGGGGTAGGAATACCCATAAGTCATCCAAAGGGCCCGAGCTACGGAAATGGCGTCCTCAGGGCGGGTAATACGAATAACGTACTCCTGCTCCGGCGCTTTTTCTAAAGTTGAAAAAAAGTTATCCTCACTGGGCGCGAAAGATCGGGACAGTCGTTTGACCAGCCGCAACTGCTTGCCTCGTAAGCCCAAAGAGACAAAGCATGCCTCGTCCACGGCTTGACGAATCAGGCGTAATCCTATTCCTTGCGTCTCCGGTTTGACCACCGGCTCGTTTTCTATCGACCGGTAGTAAGGCAAGCCTTGATCCTGAACCAAAATAATCAATTCCGCAGGTCCGAACTCAGCACTGATAGTAATTTCGCTATTCCGGCCGTCAGGGTAGGCGTGGGTCATAATGTTCATAAAAGCTTCCTCGCCGGCCAGTTCGAGAGCGACGACTTCCTTGTCCGGGAGGCCGGCTATGATGGCGACTTCCCGGAAATAGCCCTGAACCATGGGCAGAAAACGTCGGTCGGCCGTCACGGTCAGTTTGGCGGACAGCTTGGAACTCATCGGTTTGCTCCTTTGGGGAAGTTAAGTTGGACAGCGCCTATCACCCGGCGGCCGGCAAGTCCAGGCGTAA
>JADFXS010000005.1 GCA_015233515.1 Deltaproteobacteria bacterium
CTGCGGGCCAAAATCGGTCCAACTTCGCGTTTCGCTTAGGATTTACGCGCCCTATTCGCGATTTGATGGTGGATTTAGGCTACCCAGAACATCAAGTTCAATTGATTGTTTGTGTCGTCGTTATGGTACGAACCTGAACACCCCTGATACTTTCATTGGAGGACCAAATGCCTAAGTTGCAGCCCCCTGCCGCCCATGTGGCCAAAAAGATGATTACTGTTTACGGTAATCGATTGCATGACAAAGCGTTATGCCTTACGACCCCCGTGCCTAAATTGGTTAGTCTTTCCGAGGCGGCCCCCAGCGTCCTGCTTCGCGACTTTTTGGTAACTTATGAACCGCGCGTGGCGACCAATGGTCTCTATACCCATCAGGCGGATGTCGTCAAGGCCCTCAAGGCGGCAAAGATCCCTGATATCATCATGACTACGGCGACCGGTTCGGGAAAAAGCCTGGCGTTTTGGGCCTGGGTATTTGAGATTCTAATTCGCGACCACAAGGCCTCGGCAATTTTAACGTTTCCAACTCAGGCTCTTTTGTGGGGCCAGGCAAAACGGTTGGCGATGATGTCTGATCCCAAGAGCATCGTCCAATATAAAGGTTTGGAAGGCGTCTGCTTCGCTGGGACCATAAAGATCGGCGACTTGGCAATCCCGTGGTCCGTATGGTATGGCATAACTGGATGCAACTATATGAAACAGCATCAGTATTCCGAGGCTTTTTTGGAGGCGCGGCTCAGAGTGAGCACGCTCGATAAGATCCACTGGTGCTTGATGCGGGATAAAGAAGCTGACTTCCTTTCGCACCTTTCTGGTTTTGTCCTGGATGAGGCCCATTCATGGCATGGGCTGATGGGAGCAAATGTTCGGGTCATGATCGATCGCTTGCGTCTCTCCTTGGATATACTCGGATCCGATCACCCTTCCTTCTTTCTCGCCTCGGCAACTTTGGCTGAGGCCACTACTTTCGCCGAGTCCCTAACCGGCATACCGGCCTCATCCTTTCTGGAAATCAACGACCACGGAACCGCCAAGGCGTCCCTCGTCAATACCAAAGATGTGCCGGCGTTGCTTGTGAAGTCCGCCAAACCGGGTTTGCTTTGCAGATACGTTCTTCTTATTGAGCCACAACCCAAGCCGCTCGCGGCTCGCGATATTCTCGAAAATTCAGATCATCTAGGCTTGGAAGCGAACGCACTTTGTTTCGTGCAAAGCAAATTCGTGGGTCATCGACTCCGCCAGGATCTTCAGCGGATTTTGAAGGGCCGGGATGTTGTAATGTACGACGCCGATTTACCAGCCCAAGAGCGCCGCAGGGTCGAGGGAGAACTATTTCATGAAGACGGAAAGCCGAAAGTAGTTGTCGGTACTAGCGCGCTTGAGTTAGGAGTCGACCTGCCGACACTCGATGTCGTGGTCATGGACGAGTTGCCGCCTCGCCGCTGCGATCTCCTTCAACGATTAGGACGTGTCGGCCGTTCCTCTGATCGTCCCGGGCTAGCCATACTTTGCCTCGGCTACTCTCCCATCGATGCAAGGCTAATCGAAGAACCCCTTACGGCCGTGGCTGTGGATGACATGAAACCACTACCCTTGCCGTTACACCTCGATATCATTCGTTTGCGGGCCATGTCCGCGGCGTTCGATGAATGGAGGCAACGTCTGGAAAAGAAATCGGCATCCTGGAGCGATTTCAATGCGGCCTTGGAAAGATACTTCCAATGGGCGCCTCGATTTGAGGAGCTGAAAGAACGTCTTATTAACGTCCTGGGCGATGTTGTCGATCTCGATGAGGGCTCGTGGTACTATAAAGGCTTCAGGGTCGGCGCTTCGCAGGGCAAGCGTTTTATGCGTCTTGAAGGCGGTTCAAAGGCAATTGTGGCCGCGATTGAAGACATCGCGATATTTCGCGATGCTCATCCCGAGGGTATCTATCTTGGGCATCGTGGCGACAGTTACCGAATCAAGCGATACATCGGCAATTGGGACGTGGGGACGTGGACCAGCCCTAAAGGTATCGTTTTGGGCAAATACATGAAAGGTTTGAAATATATTGATGTCAGCCGGGAGGAGCCGACCCTGGCGACCCGCGGTCGCTGGAAGGACAGCTTCACGCTTGAGGAACCCAAAAGTTTGGATTCCAGCCATGATAGTCCGGCCAAAGGGACGCTGACATTTGGGATATTCATTTTCATCCGCAAGTTTGACGGCTATCAGGAGATAGATCTTCGAGGGCGAGCGAAAGCCAAAATCGTCACATTACCGGAGATCGCCCAACGCTTCAGCGAGGCGGTGGAGGGCGGTGATGAATTTCCTTTTCTGCATAACTTCTCTTACAAGACCAAGGGTTGGAGATGGATGGTGGCGCGTGTTCTTGACGAACCCACCCGAAAGGCGCTGGAGTCGATCCTGGGTCCGCTGCTACAAGGTTTTTTTTGCGACGCCGTAGAGTGCTCTACAAACGACCTTCAGGTCACAATGGACGCGGCGGCGGGCGAGTTGCGCGTAGTGGACGCGACTCCAGGCGGAAACGGCCTGAGCGAAGCCCTTCTAACTGAAGGCCGGGTAGCGACGGCATGGAAAACCGCCATCAAACAGGTCAAAACTCAAGGACAAAAATCTGAGGCGTCTTTCCGTCGTTATTTGGCGGAGGAGTGCCGGGTCAACACGAAAATCACCGCACAGGAGATCGTTCATGCCTTTGAGTACATGGCAAGCGCTTGGAACGGGTGATGTTCTCGGCTTCCTACGAGCAGACTTGAAGCAGGCCAGGTATAGGGTCTGGATCATTGGGCCCTGGATTGACGCCTTTTTCGCCGAATTCGTTGTCGGCACGCTTCCCAGTGGAGTCGAGCTCCGCGTCGTTACGCGCCCGGAAGGTGGGGCAAATTCAGGCTTTGCCGAACACGCCCTCGCGGCCCGCGCTCATTTTGAGTCACGTCCGATTACGCTGGTGAAGCTGCTTCCCCGTCTCCATGCCAAGGTAGTCGTCGTTGACGAAGAAACGGCTTACTGCGGCAGCGCCAACTGGTATCGCTACAGTCTGGAAGAAAGTCGGGAAATAGTTTTTAGAGGGCCGACGGAGAGCGTTTCCGGATTGCTCGATGAAATCCAAGTTATCTGGGATCAGGCGACAAATGAGCCGATGCAGGAAAAATCGATCAATACCACGGCTATCTCTCAAGGTTACGAGGAGGAAGTCATCGATCCAGTGGTGGCGGCAAAACTCACGGAAGTGCCGGGGGCGTTCTTAATTAAGCGGAGACCACGTAGTCGCTGAGCGAGTCTCAATTTTCGGCAAATGAAAAGATCGATTCAAAAATACAATTTATCGTCGGACTTGTTGGAGCATAACAGACAAGCGGCCATGCGCAAAAGCCCTACCATGCTGAGAAGCGTTTCTTCAGATCATAACCCTCAGTAAAAATACAAGTCAGGCATTAGGCCGCTTCCGGTGGCCAGCCAGTTTAAATCCGCTGAAAAATAGGCATTTCTTCCTTACAGGAATGGAAAAATGTGGGAAGCAATCAGTGTTTCTCCAGCATTTCCTGGGCGGGAGCAGCTTCAATCGAGGCAAACCGTGAGAACATACTGTTGGGATGTCTTAAACCGATTGGATGGCCTACACTGTACATTTGGTAAGTTCATAGCCGGATATTTTAAATACATGGTTTTAATTACAGGTATGATTTCCTGTCTATCGACACGCCTGAGGTTCAAAGTGCCTAGATGGTTTTTGAGCCAAATGTACTTTTAACTCGTGATTTTTGCAGGATTAAAAGGATTTTTAATAATCAGGCTCGGAAGAAATTAATAAATTTGAGGATGGTCTGATTTTTTTCCCGCATCAAGATAGTGCTTGAATGATATATGGGATAGGTTGGTCATAAGGGGGCCATAAAAGGGGAGAATATATGGTGAGAAGAACAAGCGCCGACGGCAAAGTGGGAAAATGTCCTTGTAATTTTTAGTAGCAGCGTCAAGGCCGAGGAGGGTGTTCTATACCTCCTGTCAAGCCGCGAAGCTCTGTGAAGGCGCGGCGGAGACAGCGTTGCTAAAGAGTTAATGGCTGTTTTGGTAATAAGCATCGACTGACCGCAATGGTCAAAATACTAAAAGTAAAAGCTGATTTGCGGTCGGATCATTTGGTGGAGAGTATTGAAACTACCGATTAGGGGGGATTTTCCTATAAATGATCGAGCGGCAGTGGAGAAGCAGGCCGGCGGAAGGACGGTAGGAAAAATTATTTGGCCAATAAAATTTGTATTTGAATTTTGTCCGGATCTGACAATAAGCCCTGATAAAGTGCCTCCAAGTTAAGCTTGGAGAGGGGAACTTTTGAATGGCTTCAAAATTTTATGGTTGTCATGGGCAACCTAGGAAAAAGAGCAAAGACCACTGGTTTATCTTTTATGTGCTGCAATAGAAATATAAATACCTAGGTTGTCAAATTAAATTAGTGGAATTTTTGAGGACTGCAGGAAATTCAAAAGGAAAAAATACTATCTTTGAAAAAGCAAATTGTGAAAGGAGATACAAGCTGCATGGTATTTATATGTTGGAACTAAAAAAATATAAAGAAACTTAACAGTCTCAAACCTCCATTAGGTGCGATAGGTAACGAAATCAACGCCACGACAAGTAAATGTTTGAAGTGAAAATATGTAGACTAATGTCAGCGGGAAAATTATCGATATGAAAATAGCAGAAGTGAAGGTTAATTCCTAGGCATTAATTCTAATAAAAATGAGAATTTTTTCCTATTGCATGATTAGAAGGATTAATGGTAGTAAGGATATGTCTGAGAGCAATAAGCCATTATCGTAATGTTGGTTATGCCAAACACTGAAGGGGATGGATTGGGAGTAACTAATGATAAGGCCGTTAAAAGAGTAATCAGAGCTTAGATTCGTTTTTATTGATATCCTGTTGAATCGCTTGGTGACCTTCAGGTCATTGTGCGACTTAGTGACAAAGGCTGCTTATGGGATAGGATGATAGGTAAGTGTATTCCTGAAAGGGTGGAATTTCACCAATTTTCAGAATAATAAATAGTAAGACAGTAAAATCGAAGAATATAAAGCCTAAGATTAGCTAAAGACAAATTTTTATAGCTAATTGTGACCAGGAACCTGATCGAAAATTTTTGTTTTGATTGAAAAGGGATAGGAGATTTTCCCGATGCTGAATATTATTGTAGCTCATTGTGAAAATATAATTCTGGAAATGATGGCACGAGCTTTACATAGGAAAAACAATGTGTTGGTAATAGGGACCTCGTGTACTGGTCAAGAAGCGATCCGCTTAACCAAAAAGCTTAAACCAAATGTTTTATTATTGGATGAAAATTTTAATGATATGAAGGTAGTGGATATATTGAGAAAAAGTAATGATGAAAAAATTGTCAGCAAAATAGGAGTGATGTCATCAGTTTTGGAAAAAATATACATAACAGAGCTGTTTTCATCCGGAGTAACAGGCTATGTCCATAAGGGTGATACTATAGAAAATTTATTTCAAGCGATAATTACCATATCGTCAGGGAACAAGTTTTTATCTCCTAAAGCTGCATTGTTATTCATTCAAAATTTGCCCGATAACCAAATCAATTTGACTATAAGTAATAATTTTAGAAGTCTTACTCCAAAAGAGCTGGAAATCGTCAAAAAAGTTGCGGAAGGCTATTCAAGCAAAAAAATTGCGGAAATTTTATTTTTAAGCAAAAAAACGGTAGATAATCATCGCTATTCGATTATGGATAAGCTCGGTTGTAATAATGTGGCCGAGTTAGTAAAATACGCTATCAAGCACCAAATAATAAATACAGAGTAAAATCTGCGAAGACGTAAAAACTGCGAGGCATTCACAGAAAAAAGTAAATTAAGGAATGATGAAATTAAATGTCTTTCACAAGAAAGTGATTGATAATGGAATATTATTTGATTTTTCTAAAGGACAAAAGTTTTCGGTGAAATCAATTTCGGTAAATTAATAATGGAAAATGGTAAGGGATGTTATAATTTTTATAAAATTGTTTGGTGAATTTTTGATATATCCGAGAAAAATATAAAATACCAAGGAAGCTTGTAAGGATTGATATTGAAGAAATTAGCGAACATTATGGATAAATATTGCTCAGAGCTTGGCTAAGGTTAGCGTTAATTTAAAAAGACATAATTATTTTGAAATTGGTTTAATCGTGAGGTTTTAGAATTAGGAATAGATTTAAAAGCTGTTGAAGAGGGCGTCGGTTGATAAAATAATTTTAGAGCTTATCGCTGTATGGTGATTAAATGGAAATTCTTCATTGCAGTGGTGAAATCACATTTTTAGTCGATGATAAGTTAATGATGTTGGAGCGAATATTTGGATATTTTGTTCCATACACTCCTCGTATTGATTGTAATGATGGTTTAAGCATGGAGTTTGAAAATTGGCGCTTTAATTTGCAATTATCTAAAACAGAATCGTCAGTATGTCTGAAAGTAGAATCACGAGTAAATTTAAATTCGGTTTGGCGTCATGTTGAAGAATTACAGCGACTAATTGGATCTAGAAAATTCGAATTAGGCGAAAGTAATATTTTAAAAACTTTAAATTCTAGCTGATTAAAGTTGGTTTTTTAAAATGTAAGACAGAACGGAAAGAAAAAAATACTCGTATCAGGCAAATAAGCGACTTTATAAATATAATTGCCGAAGACAGTTTGCCGCACAATTGATTTACGGATTTTCGAGGTCATTTGGTTAATGAATTCTAATATAACGTATTAATGGTACGTTAAAATAAGGGGAATTTTTATAAAATGGTTTTTCAAAGAGAAATCAAAATTTCAAAACTAAAATTATCGATAATGACTATGATCATAATCATTTTAAGCTTTTTAATCGGTTGCATACCTGCCGTAGATAGAGATAAGAATTCAAACGTTTCGTATAACGGAACTTTAATAACTGGCTCAGAAGAACAAAATGGGCCGTCAAAGCAAATAGTTTCATTCATAAGCAAAATGTCTATCGGAAGCAGTGCTTTTTTTAAAAGCACCAATTTTGGAAATGAAATTAAAGTTACTATTGGGAGTGATTACATTTCCGCTTTGGGAAAAAAATGTAGATTTGCTACCATATCATCAGTCTCCGGAGATGAACCTATTTCAATATGCCTAATCGATGGAAACTGGGAATGTTCGCCAAGAATTTGGCAAACAACCTTAAGTGAGAACAGAAAATGAACGAAATACTTAAAGCATTTGACACTCAGTGTATAGTAGTCTGGGCTTTGATTTTACGAGAAACTAAAACAATATTTGGCGATAGTCGATTAGGTTACTTATGGCTAATTATCCAAACGGCATTCCTAATAGCCACATTTTGGTTTTTACAAACAATATTTCATATGAAACCGCCACATGGTATTGCCCTCCCGGTTTTTTTATTGACAGGAATTTCAATTTATTTTATGTTTGCTAATATTGTTTCAGCGTGTATGTTTGCAATAGAAGGAAATAAAGCGTTATTAACGTACCCACAAGTATTTACACTAGATCTTATAATTGCACGAGCAGTTTTGATATGGGCAACTCACATTATTGTTGCACTTATTTTATTCACATTCGCATTTTTCTTTTCATATAAAATTGAAGTTGTGAATACTTCAAAACTAGTAATTTCTCTTTTTTTAACATTATTTTTAAGTTTAGGAGCTGGAACACTAGTATCGTCTTTGAATCTTTTATGGCCTACGACGCATACAATCATTCCGATGATTTTGCGGGTTTTATTTTTTACTTCCGGAGTATTCTACTCGGTTTCTCGTGTTGTAAAATATGGTGGAAATTTTCTTCTTTACAACCCACTTCTCCATTTAATTTTGATATGTAGAGAAAGCCTTTCTGATACGCATGAGGACGTTGATGGTTCTATAAGTTATGTTATAATTTTTACAATAGTTCTTAGCGTATTTGGGATGCTTCTTGAGCGTTATACGCGTAAGCTGAGGTCATTTGAATCATGATTTCCTTAAATGGTATCACAAAATCTTATAAAACCATTTCAACAACTAAAATTGTTTTAGATAATATTCACTATATTTTCAAACCTGGAATAAATGTTGGAATTCTTGGACGCAACGGCGCCGGCAAAAGCACGCTTCTACGAATAATTGGTGGCACTGAACTCCCTGATTCCGGAATAGTCCATCGGCGCTGCCGCATCTCATGGCCTATCGGATTTGCTGGTGGATTTCATGGTAGTCTTACAGGTCGTGAAAACTTGCGATTTACTTGTCGTATTTTCAAGGCGGACATCTCACAAGTTACAGAATTTGTAAAAGACTTTGCTGAATTAGACGAGTATATGGACATGCCCATCAAAACTTATTCCTCAGGTATGAGAGCGAAACTAGCCTTTGGTTTAAGTATGGCTCTTGATTTCGATTTTTATTTAATTGACGAGATTACAGCAGTTGGTGATGCTTCCTTTCAATCAAAATGTTCCGCAATTTTTGAAGAACGACGTTCACGTTCCACTCTTATTGTAGTTTCTCATAACGTAGAAACTATAAAGCAATATTGCCAAATCGCGGCGATTCTTGATCATGGAAATTTATCCTTGTTTGAAAATATGGATGAAGCGTTTAAAAGCTATTGGGATATATGCAATGGAAAAACTTCAATACAAAATCAGTAATGAAAACAGAGTTTCGAAAATTGATTTTCTTTGGAATCAATTTATATCCACTTCTCGCCATAAAGGCCTCACCTTTAGAGGTATAATTTTTTTTGTTGGGTTATTAACTCTATTTTCAGGATTCTATTTTTTGATTATCGCCTCCGACATGTACATTTCAGAATGTATGTTTGCTATTCGTAATGCTGATAATAGTATCACCGGGGGAGCAGGAAATTCTTCTACAGGAACCGCAATGCTTCTTCAAGCTTTTGGTTCTACCAACGCCGAGGCTTATATTGTCCGTGATTATATTCATTCTCATGATTTACTCAATCATGTCAACAAGCGCTTGCAAATTCGTGAACATTTTTCTTCAAATTCACATGATTTCATTTCTCGTTTGAATCACGACGCCACGATGGAACAATTTTTAAAGTATTGGGTTTTTACTGTTTCCCTATCATTTGATCCTGAAGCTGGAATTATTCGACTAAAAACTAAAGGTTATTCTCCAGAAATGGCTCAAAAAATTAATAAAATAATTCTTGAAAAAAGTGAAGAATTAATTAATCGAATGAATGAGCGGGCAAGACAGGACATTTTAGCTCAGGCCTACAGAGAGTTACGTCTTGCCGAAGAACAAATACTCCTTACGCGCGAGGCATTAAGAATATTTCGAGATGATCATTTCATGCTCGACCCTAATTCTACAGCCGATGGGCTTGGTAAGTTAATTGATCAATTAGAAATGGAAAAAGCAAAAATTAGTCAGCAACTTGCAGAATCCTTGTCTTATATGCGTGTGCAAAGTCCCCATGTAGTGGCAATTCAAAATAAGCTTAAAACCATAGAAGATCAAATTATAACACAAAAACACCGCCTTGTCGGAACTGGGCAACGTGATGAACGAATCAACACCGTTATCGGAGAATATGAAAAATTGACGACTGACGCTGAATTTGCTCAAAAGCGTTACTTGAATATATTGACATCTTTAGAGATATCCCGAATAAAGGCTGATTCAAAGCTCCTTTACATCGTACCATTTCAATTACCTACTTTACCGGACGAATCTCTTTACCCGCGTCCATTCTTATTTACATTTTTGGTGAGTATCCTTTCTTTACTGACCTTAGGGCTCCTATCTTTAATCGTTGGAGCTGTAAGAGAACATGCGGGCTTTTAACTATGCGTAATTTTATCATATTTTCCTTGATAATGCTAACTGCCGTCCCTTCTTTGGCCGAGCAAACCGACATACCTAAAGGTACACCGAATTTGCAAACCAGAGTCCCGTCAATTCCACTGAATCCCCAACCACCGCGGGAGCCAAACCTATCTATTACCACACCTAGTCAACCGCGGGCCTCTAGTGGATTCAAATTTCCTATACGCTCTTCATCACCTCCAGCCTGGGCTCAGGTTCCCATGCAAGGGATTACTGCCAACTCCCTGCCGACCTTTGGAGAAAATCTTTTTCAAGGAAATTTTGGCAACACCTATCATGATGGTTTGTCTCCAGACTACATTATTATGCCAGGTGATCGAATTTTAACAAGAATTTGGGGGCAAAAAACCTACGATGACGTAACTATAGTCGACACACAAGGTAATATTTTCCTGCCGGAAATCGGCCCGGTCCGTGTGGCCGGAGTGAACCAGGGGCAACTTCTGAACACGATAAAAGAAAAGATAGCTTCTGTATTTACTAACGGTATCGAAGTTTACGTCAATCTTCTTAATACACAATCTGTAGCCGTATACGTGACCGGATGCGTCAACAAACCAGGCCGCTACGCTGGCGGACCTAATGACTCGGTTTTTTACTATCTTGACCGCGCTGGTGGAATTGATACCGATTACGGCAGCTTTCGCGATATAACTCTACTACGCAACAATACCCCTATAGGGCAAATTGATCTTTATCCTTTTTTGACTCGTGGTACTCTTCAAGCTCCGCGCCTTAAGGACGGTGATGTTATCCTTGTAGGTAAAAAAGGAATGAGTGTAGCCATTTTTGGGCTTGTCCGTCAGCCTGCCATATATGAATTCAAAGCCCCATTCATAACCGGAAAAGATATATATGATCTTGTGTTTCCGCTTAATAATGTTTCACATATCAGCGTTTCCGGCACACGCAACGGTGCTCCTTTTAATACCTACATAGCCAATGATTCTTTCCCAAAATTCCGATTACAAGATAACGATTCCGTAGAATTTCATGCAGATAAGCCAGGTTATACCATCATGGTCGGAGTAGCCGGAGCAATAACCGGACCCTCCCGTTATCCCGTTTTAAGCGGGGCAACTCTAAAAGCTTTATTAAGTTATGTCGCCATTGATCCATCCCTGGCCAACTTGCAAGGAATATATGTGAAAAGGCGCAGCGTGGCCGAGCAACAAAAGCGTGTCATTACCGATGCCTTGAGACGACTTGAAAATAGCGCCCTTACGGCCACTTCATCTACTGTTGACGAAGCCAATATCCGGGTCAGAGAAGCAGAATTAATTCAAGATTTTGTCAAACGAGCGAGTTCCTACGAACCTGATGGCGTCGTCGTAGTATGTAGCCGAAATCAACTGAACAATATAATTTTAGAAGACGGTGACATAATCGTAATTCCTCAAAAAAGCGATGTAATTCAGGTCAGTGGCGAAGTCAGAATGCCGAAATCCATCGTCTATAACAAGTCGATGGAAGTTCGTGATTATATTGCCGGTTCTGGTGGATATTCGGATAGAGCCGATACCTCCGGTATTTTAATAATCCGACCTAACGGTGAAGTCGCAAAAGCAGATAGTATCGAACTCCTCCCAGGCGATAACTTGTTGGTCATGCCTAAATTTGACACAAAAAATATGCAACTATTCAAAGACTTAACCGATGTCCTTTACAAGATAGCCATAGCAACCAAAGTCGCGTTAACATTATGACAATGAGATCTCAAACAAAATAGAATCAACCTTAAATTATTTTCACGCTACCAAAGGTGCTACGTATGTTTCAGGATTGTAATTTAAACAGAAGCTACAAATGTATGTCAGGTTTTCTCAAAATTTATCGTTTCCCTAACTATAACTGTAGCCCCTGAAATATACTTAGATTTACTTTGTTTCACGAAAACTATCTGAAGTATGGCCTAATCAAGAAGAAGTAGCGCGACTCTTTTGCGGAGAAAAATGATGAAGGTATTGACTGTATTCGGCACACGCCCGGAAGCTATTAAGATGGCTCCCCTCGTCAAGCAATTGGCACGAGGCTCCGAGCTGATATCCAGAGTTTGTGTTACCGCTCAACATCGACAGATGCTGGATCAAGTGCTTGATCTATTCGAGATCAAGCCCGATTACGATCTCGATATAATGTGGCCTGGGCAAACACTTTCTGTAATCACCAGCAAAATCCTTACCCTCATGGAACCGGTGTTAATCGACTTCAAACCTGACTGGGTCCTGGTTCATGGCGACACCTCCACCACCCTGTCTACCACGCTGGCAGCATATTACCAACGTATCGCGGTGGGCCATATCGAAGCCGGATTGCGAACCGGCAACCTTTATTCCCCCTGGCCGGAAGAAGCAAACCGCAAGCTCACCGGGGCCCTGGCTCGCCTGCATTTCGCTCCGACCGAACAGGCTCAAGCCAACCTATTACGTGAAGGAGTGGCCGCGGACATGATCCATGTCACCGGTAACACTGTTATCGACTCATTATTTTGGGTCAAGGATAAGCTCGAAGGCGATATAACCCTTAGTGATTATCTACGCAAAAAATTTTCTTATCTGCGAGATCAGTCCAGGTTGGTATTGATTACGGGCCACCGACGAGAAAACTTCGGAGGAGGTTTTGAACGCATTTGCTCGGCGATTCGCACCTTGGCCGGCAATTTCTCGGAATTCGATTTTCTATACCCGGTTCACCTGAACCCTAACGTGCGTGGTCCTGTCCTGCGAACACTCAAGGGGCTGATTAATGTTCATTTGATCGAGCCGCTGGACTATCTGCCATTTGTCTATCTCATGACTCGCGCTTATTTAATTCTTACTGATTCCGGCGGCATTCAAGAGGAAGCACCTTCGCTAGGCAAACCGGTTTTATTAATGCGCGATACCACGGAACGACCGGAAGCCGTCCAATCTGAGACAGTAAAACTGGTCGGAACTGACGAGTGGAAAATCGTTGAAGAGGTAAGCAGGCTTATTACCGATCGAGTTGAATACGAACGTATGAGCTTTGCCCATAATCCATACGGGAATGGCAAAGCTTCCGAAAACATTGCCAATATCATCAAAACTCAATCAAAAGGGGCTTAACATGCAATTCTCACACATCTCCACCGCTCCTGTTATTGATCTTCCCTTTATTTCAACGGTATCAGTCATCGGTATTGGCTACATCGGCCTTCCCACGGCGGCCTTGTTGGCATCGCAAAAGATGAATGTGATTGGCGTTGATATCAGCCGGCATATAGTGGAAACCATAAACAAGGGTGCTATTCACATTGTCGAGCCCGAACTCGGCGAAATCGTGAATAAAGTCGTAACCGCGGGATGCCTTCGAGCCGTGACTAAACCGGAACCAGCCGATGCCTTCCTGATTACAGTGCCTACGCCGTTCAAGAGTAACCATGAACCGGACCTTTCATATGTTAAAGCTGCTTCCGAAGCAATTGCTCCGGTCCTCAAGAAAGGTGACCTGCTGATACTGGAATCCACTTCTCCGGTCGGTACAACCGAGAAAATGACACAATGGATGGCGGCCATGAGGCCTGATCTGGTTTTTCCTAGGCCTGGTATCGAGCGCGTGGAAGTGAACGTGGCCTATTGTCCAGAGCGTGTGCTGCCAGGTCATATAATGAGAGAATTAGTGGAAAACGACAGAATCATTGGGGGGATGACTCCAGAGTGCTCTCGGCGGGCGGCTCAGTTATATCGAACATTCGTTAAAGGCAAGCTTCTAGTAACCAGTCCCCGCATGGCGGAGATGTGTAAACTCACCGAAAACACGTTCAGGGACGTGAATATTGCGTTTGCGAACGAGCTGTCGGTAATTTGTCACAAGCTAGATATAGACGTATGGGAACTGATTCGACTGGCTAACCACCACCCCCGCGTCAAAATTCTGCAACCAGGGACCGGCGTGGGCGGCCACTGTATAGCGGTTGACCCCTGGTTCATAATCGATAAAGCGCCGCGAGAGGCTAAAATGATCAGGATGGCGCGGAATATCAACAACCGAAAACCACGATGGGTTATCGAACGACTTAACGAAAAAATTAACACTATTTTAAGGGATCAGAGCTTCGGAGCTTCATCGAAACTCACGGTCGCGGTCCTGGGGCTTGCCTTTAAGCCCAATATCGACGATTTACGTGAAAGCCCGGCGCTTTACATTGCCGAGCACCTCGCGGCCAATTTCCGAGGAAAACTGCTATATGTCGAACCTAATATAAAAAATCTTCCCCCATCGCTAGTGGGTGGCGAACTTACTGATCTGGAAACAGCACTCGCTAACGCTGACTTAGTCCTTGTCTTGGTAGCACATCGTGAGTTTCAAGATTTGCATATGAAGCTCTCTACCCACCATAAAATCATCGATGCCGTAGGTATCACGAAGCATCGGAAAGCGTTAAAGGTTTCGGTATGACGGACTCTATTCCCGCCAATCTCTACTTATTGAAACCTGAATCCACCGAAAGTGGCCCGGTGGTTGATACTCATGACCGTATCACTGACGCTTATCAAGGCAAGCTCGGGAAACAATTCATGTTGAAAACCCAGAAGCGTATCCACTGGATTTGTAAGCAAGTCCAAGGACAACGAGTGCTTGATGTGGGTTGCAGCCAAGGGATCACCGCGATCCTGTTGGCTCGTGAAGGCAAGACGGTCATCGGCATCGACATAGACGACAAAGCCATGGCGGAAGCTCGTGCCTATTTAATGTTAGAAGCACCCCAGGTGCAAAATAGGGTCAAACTAATTCAAGGCGATGTCATTTTTCAAGATCTTGCCGCGGAACGGTTCGATGTCGTGGTCCTGGGTGAAGTGCTTGAGCAATTCATTCAACCGGAACGTTTGATTGATATTGCCATGCAATGGCTTGGACCGGGAGGCCGACTGGTGGTGACCGTGCCTTTCGGGATCAACGATTTTTTTGATCATAAACGCACGTTTTACCTGTTCGAGCCTTACGAGTTGATCGCCAATCATTGTGTCATTCGTGAGATGGTCTTGATGGATAATTGGGTAGGCATCGTCGCGAATCGGCGGGAGGTTGGTGACGCGCAACCAAGCGGCGACGCGATTTATATCGATATCATCAGAAAGCTGGAAGCCGGCATTTTCTCATTGGAACAAGCTCTCCGGGAAGATATTGAATCAGTCCGCAACCAACTTCATGATGCGAACACCAAGTACAAAACGGCAACAGGGCAGCTGAGCGAAGCGAATACTAAATACAAGACCTTGACTGAACTGGTCGATTCCTTAAAACAACAGCTGTCTCAGGTAGAAGCAGCCAAAAAAGAAGCTGAAAGCTTTCTTGCTCAATTACGGGTGCAGTTGCAGGAGACTCTCCAAAAAGAACAACAGGAACATATCACCGGGATTACCCTGAGATCAGATTTGCGAATCAGCGAAGTCAAGCTGCAACAGGCCGTGGAGCAGCTCGATCAACTGCGATTAAAGCTTACAGAGGCGGAGTCTCAAGGCCAGGCGCGAGAAGAAGAGCTCGGCGACCTTCGCCGCAAGTTAACCCTGGCTGAGCAGTCAGGTATCGTGGCTGTAACGAATCTTGCCGAGAGCGAGCAACGCGCGGAGCTCGAGCGATTGGCTCTGACTGAACGGATGCAGGGCTTACGAGAAGAGCTTCAGACCCGGCAGGCGTCCGCGCACGAGGCGGAAAAGCAAGCGGTTCGTCTCGAAGCGGATCTAGGCTTTGTTCGACAGCAAATGGAGGAGGACCGCGCCAAATATTTCGCCGGCGCGGAGCAAATAGCTTTCCTCAAGGAACAAGTTCAGCAGGCTGAAGCAGCCTATAATGCTCAGATTCAGGTGACAAATGAACTGACGGACAAATTGCACCAGGCAGAAGCACAAATTGCTTCGTTGTGGCAGGCTTTAGAGCAGCTCGAACTATTACGGTTAAAGCTGGCTGAAGCGGAGTCTCAGGGCTTCACTCGAGAAAAGGAACTAGCCGACCTTCGCCTTAAGCTAACCCTGGCTGAGCAGTCAGGTATCGTGGCTGTAACGAATCTTGCCGAGAGCGAGCAACGCGCGGAGCTCGAGCGATTGGCTCTGACTGAACGGATGCAGGGCTTACGAGAAGAGCTTCAGACCCGGCAGGCGTCGGCGTATGAAACGGAACAGAAAGCGGTTTGTTTGGAATCGGATTTGGCCCATGAACACCAGAGACTGGAGGAAGCCAACGCGAAATACCTCGCCGGCATGGCGGAGATAGCTTCTCTCGAGGAACAGGTCCGGCAGACTGAGACGGCTTATGACGCTCAGACTCAGATTGCATATGAACTCACGGATAAATTGCATCAGAAGGATATAAAAATTGCTTGGCTGCAGCAGGCAATGGAACAGCTTAATCAACTGCGCTTAAAACTACTTGAGGCGGAATCTCTGCGCCAGGCGCGAGAAGAAGAGCTAAGCACCCTTCGATTCAGGCTGGTTCTGTCTGAACAGTCCGCCATCGTAGCCGCTTCGAAACTCGCCGATCTTGAGCAACATTCGGCGCGTGATCGATCCGATTTTGTCGAACAGATCCAGAGCCTAAAGATGGAGCTTCAGGCTCGGCAGGCGATCGCGAATGAAGCGGAGAGAAAATCGATCCGCCTTAAAGAGGACTTGTCCAACATACGCCGGCGGCTGGAAGAGGCCGACGCGAAGTCCCGCGTCAGTAGTGAGATGATCGATTTTTTCAAGGAACAGGTCCAGCAGGCTGAGGCGGCTTATGATGCTCAGACTCAGATTGCCAATGAACTCACGGACAAATTGTCCAAAGCCGAGGCGCGGCTTGCTTCGTTGCGGCAGGCCTCGGAGCAGCTCGAACAATTGCAGTTAAAGCAGGCTGAGGCGGAGTCTCGGGAGCGCGCGCGAGAAGAAGAACTTACCGGCCTCGAACAACGTGCTAATCTTGACCGATCAACTTTTACCGAACAGATACAGAATTTACGCGAGGAACTTCAGACCCGGCAGTTAATCGCACATGAAACAGAAAAGCAAACGCTTCGTCTCGAAGCGGATCTGGTCATCATCCGCCGGCAATTGGAAGATGCCAACGAAAAGTCTCGAATAAGCACGGAGATGATTGACTTTCTCAAAAAGCAGGTCCTACAGGATGAGGTGCTTCATAACGCTCAAATTCAAACAACGAATGAGCTTAGAGACAAATTGCGTCAGGCCGAAGCACTGATCACTTCAATACAGCAATCTCATAAGCAAGCGGTGGCTGACTGGGCCGAGCGTCTGCGAGAGACCGAGGAACGTAATGAGACGGATTGGCAAGCCCTACAGAGGGAGATCAGTAAGGTAGCTGATGATGTTCCAAAGCTGAAAACGCAGTTAGCCGACTCGAACGCTAAGTATCGCCAAAGCCAGGAGCGGGCCGGTAGAAAAGAAGAGATCGCTCAGCTCCGTAGGGAACTGGGCGACAAGCTGGAAACCCTCGCCAAGCTAGACGAACAGGTTCGCGCCCAACAAGCCGCCTCGGTGGAAGCTGAGAAGAGTCTCTCGCGTCTTCAGATCGAGCGCCAGACCTTGATGCAGGGTTTAGACGAGGCGAATGCCAAGTATCAGCAAAGCACCGAGCAGTATGACGCCTTAAAGCAGCGCCTGAGCGCCGTTCAAACCAGCCATGACGCGAGTGAAGCGGTCGTCCAGGATCTGAAAATGAGGCTCGCCGACAGCGAAAAGGCCACAGAGCAGGAGCGGGCCGGACGAAAAGAAGAGGTCGCCCAACTCCGTAAGGCACTGGACGACAAGCTGGAAACCTTCGCCCGGCTCGACGAACAGGTTCGCGGCCAGCAAGCCGCCTACGTGGAAGTAAAGAAGAGCCATTTACTCCTCCAGACCGAGCGCGACGCCTTGACGCAACGCCTGGAGGAGGCTAACGCTAAGTATCGGGAAACCACCGAGAAGTATGACGTCTTGAGGCAGCGTCTACAACTGGCAGAAACAAAAAGTAAAAATCATGAGTCTTCCGCCGCAGGGCTGCAAGCCCATCTGGACGAGGAACGCCGCGCCCACGAGGCGACCCAAGAGGCGCTCGGCAAGAGATCTAGCGAAGCACGTACCCTTATTGCCCTGCGCCGTGGCCAAGATCATGCCCTGAGGCAGCTCCAACTCCAAATGTTGAAAGCCTCCCAACGACTGAAGGAAAGCGAGCTTATTGTCGAACAAGTTCGACAACAGAAAATTTCCGCCGAGCACCAAGTCGCCAAGACTCGGGCCACGCTGTCTTTCCAGCTAGGTTACCTGCTCATTCACGGTTTCAAATCGTTTCACGCCTTTTGGAAACTACCAGGGGCTTTGTGGGAGTTGCACAAGGAAGCCGGCCGCCGCCAGGCAGCTAAACAGCAACGGAACTTAGCACTTTCGTCGCCGGCTTTAGATAATGCTGCCGTGATGGTCGAACAGCGATCAAGTACCGCCCGGGGGGCGCGTCTGATTCCCCCGACACTAGATGTGCAAATCGGCACCGCAGCTGACCTCAAGGAACTCAAAATCGCCTGCATCATGGACGAATTCACTTTCAGCTTATACCAGGCGGAATGCAACCTGCAGCAACTTGCCCCCCAGCACTGGAAGGCCGAGCTGAAGACGTTCCAGCCAAAACTGCTGTTCATCGAATCGGCCTGGCGCGGCAAAGACGAACTATGGGTGGGCAAAGTCGGAAATATGAGCCGCGAGCTGCAAGACATCATTGCCTGGTGCCGCAAGCATAACGTGCCCACGGTTTTTTGGAACAAGGAAGATCCGGTGCACTTACAAACTTTTCTCAACACCGCTAAGCTATTCGACCATGTATTCACTACCGATATCGATTGCGTTCACCGCTACAAGGAGTACCTGGGGCACGACCGCGTCTACCTGTTGCCATTCGCTATGCAACCTTCGCTCAGCAACCCAATCGAGGTTTACGAACGCAAGGATGCCTTTTGCTTCGCGGGGGCCTACTACGTTCGCTACCCGGAACGAAGCCGCGACCTCGGTAACTTCGTAAGTCAGTTGTCGGAGGTCCGCCCAGTGGAAATCTACGACCGCAATTTCGGCAAAAACGACCCCAATTACCAGTTCCCACCGGAATACCACCCTTTTATCGTCGGTCACCTGCCCTTCGATCAAATCGATAAAGCTTACAAGGGGTACCGTTACGGCATCAACCTGAACTCGATCAAGCAGTCACAGTCAATGTTCAGCCGCCGGGTATTCGAACTGCTGGCTTCCAACACAATAACAGTAAGCAACTTCTCAAGGGGCCTCCGTCTGATTTTCGGCGATCTGGTGGTCACAACCGACAGCGCCGCGGAAATCTTGCGCCGCTTGACTGAATTGGGGCAAGACGAGGCCAAGCTCCGCAAATTTCGTTTGGCAGCCCTGCGCAAGGTAATGGCCGAGCACACCTACCAGGATCGCTTGGCCTACGTCATCGCCAAGGTACAGGGTACACATCCGCCTGCTTTGTTGCCAGCTGTGGTGATCGCTGCCTACGTTCAGAACCAGGAACAATTTGATTTTCTTCTGCAAAGTTACTCGCGACAGACTTACGAGCACAAATGTCTGTGTATAGTGACGCCCGGTGGGCTGACTCTGGCCAACATCCCCGACGATGGCCGCGTGCGTATCTGGCCCGCGCCACAAATCCAGGATCGGTCCGTGGCCGAACTACTTGATGGGGTTGAGTGGATCACAGGAATGACGCCTGTTGATTATTATGGCCCGAACTACCTATACGACTTGGCACTTGCCACTCGTTACAGCGATGTCTCGGTCATCGGTAAGGCGACACACTATGTTTGGTCGAACTCCGACGGCCTCAAAATCGCCTTCGCCGGCCAACAGTACAAAAAGGTTCGTTTTCTGCCCGCCCGCGCCTCCCTTGTCAAAAGCAAGCATCTCGCTTCCTTACCTCTTCGTGAGTGGGTAACTACCTTGTACACACGGCAAGTGGACGCAGGCGATACTGCCGGACTGGCTATCGACGAGTTCAACTACTGCAAAAATGGCAACGCCTCTGGTTTTGCGGAAGATCATCAAATGGCAGTCAATGACTTGGCTGGTATGGACTTGGGTATCAAACTGCAAGAGCTATTAACCAGGGCCGAACGAATTTCATCGGCAGAACTCGGGCGCGACAACTCGCCCTATTGGCCGGGCAGCCGGCTCGCCGGCCTGTTCAATATGCCGGGCAATCAAAGCGTGCAATTTGATGTCCGTGGCTCTGTCTGGCATGTGAAGTCTTCGTTGCTAGATGGCAATCAAGAATACTTCTACGCTGCCACCGACCTGCGTCCTGGCGATCTTGGCTTCGACCGCCAAGCGCGTATCCATTTCGATGTCTCACCGGGACTCAACCTGCAGTTGGCCATTCTGTTCCTCGACGCCCAGAAGCAGAGAATCGGCCATGTGGTGAGAACTGCCAACGGCAACCACGAAGACGAGATTCCGGAGGGCGCTGCCTGGGTCCGCCTAGGTCTACGGATTTATGCGGCTGGGGAGGCGGAGATTCGCGCGCTGGCTTTCGGTCACCGAAGTCTCAGTCCGGCCATTGTTGTGGGGCGTGCTGAGCATTTAATACTCACCAACGAGTACCCATCCTACGCCGACCTGTATCGCAACGGCTTCATCCACCGGCGGCTCGTTAACTATCGACAGCGCGGAGTGATGGTGGACCTGTTTCGGCTTCACCCCGCCGAAAGCATGTCGTACAGTGAATTCCAAAATGTGGACTGCATAGCCGGCTCGCAGGAGGCGTTGCAACGATTATTAAGCACGGGACAGTATCAGTGCATGCTAGTCCATTTCTTGGATGAAGCAATGTGGGAGGTGCTCAAACACTACATTGAACGGGTGAAGATAATCGTATGGGTGCATGGAGCGGAAATCCAGCCTTACCACCGGCGCGACTTCAACTACAAGACCGAACAAGAACATACCGCGGCTAAAGCGATGAGCGCCAAGAGAATGGCTTTCTGGCGAGGTTTATTGCAGCCCATGCCTGCCAACCTCAAGTTGGTGTTCGTCTCTCGTTACTTTGCCGAGGAAGTGATGGAAGATTTGGGCTTCCGTATTCCTGATGCGCATTATACCGTCATTCACAACCCCATCGACACAGAATTGTTTTGTTACAAGCCGAAGCCGCCGGAGCAGCGAAAGAAGATTCTATCCATCCGTCCGTACGCTTCGGCGAAATACGCCAACGACCTGAGCGTCAAGGCGATCCTTGCTCTTTCTGCCAAGCCATGGTTCGAAGATCTGGAGTTCAGGATGATCGGCGACGGGCCGTTGTTCGATGAAACGCTGGCACCCCTGCGAGGTTTCAACAATATTATTATCGAACAGCGATTCCTGACACAAGCTGAAATTGCTCGGATTCACCAATCATATGGCGTGTTTCTATGTCCAACGCGGATGGATGCGCAGGGCGTGTCCAGAGATGAGGCCATGGCGTCGGGTCTTGTTCCGGTGACCAATAAGGTGGCGGCAATACCAGAATTCGTGGATGAGACTTGCGGCATCCTGGCTTCGGCGGAAGATTCATCTAGGATAGCCGATGGAATCGAGCGGCTGTACAACGAACCAGAAACATTCATAAGCATGTCCGAGCATGCGGAACGTCGAGTCCGCCGGCAAAGTTGTTATAAAATGATTATCACCGATGAACTTGAGTTACTAAACGAAACCACTCGGGAGAGCATGCAATGAATGCAAGTTCGGTTCTTGATGATGTGAACAACTTGGCGCCTAGGACAAAAATGCGATTCCAAAATTTGTTACTTAAAGGAAACAATTGAGCAATGGAAAAGAATAACTTGCCAGTTTCATTCATTTCATTTGACATAGAGGCGCTTCCTGGACGTGCCAGCCAGGATTTAGTAGACCGCTGTATATGGGGTAAGTTTGACGGCAATGAATTTGGAATTAGTCGCATCTGTTATATACTTAAACAGCATCATATCAAGGCTAATTTTCTAATTGACTTTTCCGCGTGTTTGCTCTATGGAGACAGGGAAATTACAAAAATTATCCAATATCTTCTTGAACATGGTCATGAGATTCACGCACATCTACATTCGGAGTGGGTACTTCGCAAGTGGGGTTTCAAGAGCAAATTGGACGATCCGATCGGTATGGACAGGCTCAATCACCGATTCACTAAGTCATTATTACAATACGTAACATTTAAATATTCCCAACTAGTAGGTCACAATCCCGTATTGTTCCGATCCGGCGCCTTCCTGTTCAACCCTTACACGGTGGAAGCCGCTGCTTGCGCAGGATTTAAGGCGCTTAGTAACTTCAATAATGAGCGTCATGCGCAAGCATGGATCGTTTCCGCCGAGGCAGCTAACAACGAGCCCTTTCGGTGGAACGATAAGTTAATCGAATTACCCGTGGATTTTTCCCCTGAACCTCTCTCCAGTGAATGGGAAAAATATACAGGCTGGTTTGATCGGGTCAAGTACCGAAAGACGCGAAAGACCTTTAATTTAGTTCTCCACTCTTGGTCGTTGCTGTCACGCGGTGATGATGGACATTTTACTGGATATAAACCGGACCATGAACAACGGCTTCATATGATATGCGAACATTTGCGCAGCCACACTGAAGTAATGGGATACAACGATTTTTTGGTTTCGGAACCAGTGTTTCCATTACTATCCACTCAAACGTTTAGACCATCGAAGTTAGAAATTGATTCACCGTTAGAGATAGATTCAGTTAACGAGGAATGCATAATATGTGGAACCATCTTCAGTTCGAAGTTATCTGATGATGTTTGTTCGGGCTGCGGCTCAAGAGCGAGGCATAGGCAATTATACGACGTATTGAAAAAAAGAGGTAACCCTTTTGTAGGTAAAAAAGTATTGGCCTGTCACGCGATTTCCTTAGAGAAACAAATTTTTCTCTCAGATGCGTCCATGCTGGTGAACTTCGATATCCGTCCGGTCGCCAATTTACGGATGGACATCCAGAATATGGATAAGGTCGAAGACTGTAGCTTCGAAGTTTTTTTTGCACTTCATGTCTTGAATCATGTAAAGGATGATCGTAAGGCTCTAAAGGAAATACATCGTGTTCTTAAACCTGGAGGGTTTGCTTTAGTAACAATCCCATATCGAGAAAAATCATCGACCACTGCGTGCGAAAACCTGACTGAACATTACGGAGAAGAAGCTTTGATCAATTATGGGGTAGGATCCTTCCGGCGTTATGGGCTTCAGGATATTTTGAGCTTATTTGGTGAGTTTTTTTCCGTCCAAGTTGAGACTGGTATTGATTTAATCACTAAAGAGTCCATGAAAATATTCATACTCGAAAAAATCTGGGCTTGAAACAGTTAAAGTTATGTTTCCTCGGAATAATTCGTGAATGAACTGGCGACCTAGCACTCGCAGTAAGCCGGCGGGAGCGCGCAAAACAAGGAAAAACTCATGGCAAAGTTTATCACATCATCCCAAATGGCCTCAATTAAAAATAGCTCAAATCTTGCTGTTAACCCGGCCTCCAATCAGGTGAACATAGATTTATTTCCTTTTGGAGCAGTTTGCCGACTTTCTGATTTTAGCAAAAATCTGAAAGCTCTTAAAGTTGCCTGCATCATGGACGAGTTTTCTTACAACTCATATCAATACGAATGCAATCTTCTACAGTTGACGCCAAAATACTGGCTTCAGGAATTGGAGTTGTTCTCGCCGGAACTACTTTTCATCGAATCCGCTTGGCGCGGCCTTGACCAATTGTGGCTTAACACGATAGGCCACACATGCCAGGAACTCCAGGGTATTGTGGCTTGGTGCCGCGAACGAAAAGTGCCGACGATCTTCTGGAACAAAGAAGATCCTGTACATTTCACAACGTTTTTAAACACTGCAAAGTTGTTTGATTACGTTTTTACTACCGACATCGACTGCATCCATCGCTATAAGGCGGCGTTGGGCCATGAAAAGGTCTATCTGCTTCCTTTTGCCTGCCAGCCTAGCATCCATAACCCAATCGAGATCTACGAGCGGAAAGACGCATTCTGCTTCGCTGGAAGTTATTATACGCGATACCCTGAGCGTATCCGCGATCTTAAGGAAATGATGATCCATCTGCCAAGGCTCTTCCCGGTGGATATCTATGATCGTAACTACGGTATGACTCATCCAAATTACACATTTCCACCAGAATACCAACCCTTCATTATTGGCAACCTCTCCTTCGACCAGATTGACAAGGCCTACAAGGGCTATCGGTATGCGATCAACCTCAACTCGATTAAACAATCACAGTCGATGTTTGCTCGTCGTGTCTTCGAACTTTTGGCCTCTAATACTATTACCGTTAGTAACTACTCGCGGGGAATGCGTTTGCTATTTGGCGACTTAGTCATAAGTTCAGACAGCGGCCAAGAGATGGCTCGACGTCTTAATAAGATGGTCAACAACAATAGCTTAGCCCGTAAATTACGGCTAGCTGCATTACGTAAGGTTATGAAAGAACACACCTATGAAGATCGTCTAATTTATATAGCATCGAAAGTACTAGGCAGTCACATGCTCAACCCGCTCCCACATATTGCTGTGACTGCTTATTCAAATAATCAGAAGCAATATGATTTTGTTTTACGTAGCTATGAAATCCAAGCCTATACCAATAAAAGCCTTTGGGTCGTTACGCCTCGTGGGTTTTCTTTTTCTAATGCTTCAGTTGATTGTAGCGTTCATGTGCTTTCCGCCAATGAGTTGCAAAATAAGACGGTTTCTCAAGTACTTCGTGATATCGAATGGGTCGCCTGCATGACGCCTGATGACTTTTATGGTTCAAATTACCTATTAGATCTTGCGCTGGCTACCAGATATTGTCACGCATCAGTAATCGGTAAGATTACGCAATACGTTTGGTCCTCAAGCTCAGGATCTGAGCTTACGTTAGATGGTCAACAATATCGTCCGGCGAGTTCCGCTCTTGTCCGTGCGTCTATAGCAAAAACTAGTCGTATTGAGAGCCTACCAATCTGCCAATGGGTGACAAGCCAGTATACCAGACGACTGGAAGGAAATGAAATTTTTGGAATAGACGAATTTAATTATTGTAGAAATCGGACTGGTGAAGTGCTTCCGGAAGAAGTCGCCGTAATGGTCAGTGATCTTCCGGAGATAGATACAGGCATAAATTCGGAAGAGCTTTTCACAGAAGCTGAGAGGATTGGCCCCGATGAGTCGCCTGGGGAAATCATGTGCCCCTTTTGGAACGGAGATAAACTCGCGACGATTTTTCCTATACCAGTAAAATCCGGTATCTCGACTACTTTAACAGATTTCGGTCTTTTTGTTAAATCTACTCTTCCTGATGGTGAGCCTTATTACGCTTATTCAAAATCCCTTTTTTCATTGTCCGAGCTGGGCTTTGATCGACGAGGCAAGTTCCATTTAAACGTTACAGCAGGATTAAACATACAGATAACAGTTATTTTCTTTGACGCCAACCAGAATCGAATCAGCCATTTCATAGGGCAATCCAACTGGAATCACGAAATTGATATTCCAGACGGATCGATATTTGTTAAGCTTGGTATTCGCATATATGCGTCAGGATCTGCGTTAATAAAAATGCTTGTTCTTGGGCACAAACCTGAATCACGTTCGCTTAGAATTATTGCTCATGGTAAGTATTTGATTGTTGATTCGCATTACCCTAGCTATCATGACTTGTACAAACATGTATTTGTCCACAGCCGTGTCAAGGCTTATAAGGCGAACAGCGTGAAAGTTGATATTTTTCGAATGTATCCTGGTTCGTTTTTTGAGTTCGAAGGCGTTGATGTTATTTCTGGTTCGCCGGAAGCCTTGGACGATTTATTGGCGAGGGGATCTTACAAAGCTGTGCTAGTTCATTTTTTGGATGAACGGATGTGGGAAGTGCTCAAAATCCATATTGACCGTATTAATATCTTTGTTTGGGTGCATGGATCGGAGATTCAACCATGGCATCGTCGTGAATTTAATTACAAAACCGATAATGAGCGCAACATTGCAAAAATGAAAAGCGATGCGCGTATGGCTTTCTGGCGCGGTTTACTCCAGCCCATGCCGCCAAATTTAAAATTGGTATTCGTATCGCGCTACTCGGCTGAGGAAGTGATGGAAGACCTGGGCTTTCGTTTACTAGAGGCGAGTTACACAGTAATACATAATCCTATCGATACCGAGTTATTCCGTTACGAGCCGAAACCACCGGAACAACGAAAAAAAATTCTATCAATTCGTCCTTACAGTTCGGCTACATATGCCAATGATCTGAGTGTCAAAGCGATTTTAGCTCTTTCCTGTAAACCATTTTTTAAGGAACTAGAATTCAGAATGATCGGAGCCGGTGCACTTTTCGAGGAGACGCTCGCACCGATACGAAAATTTGATAATGTTATAATTGAGCGAGGATTTTTAAGACAAACTGAAATCGCTGAACTTCATAAGAGTTATGGTATTTTTCTTTGCCCTTCCCGAATGGATACTCAAGGCGTATCACGAGACGAAGCGATGTCCTCCGGTTTGGTTCCTGTAACCAACTCCATCGCGGCAATCCCGGAGTTTGTTGATGAGAGCTGCGGCATATTAGCGGGCGGTGAAGATGCAGAGGCGCTTGCCGAGGGTATCGAGAGACTATACAGCGAGCCTGAGACTTTTCTTCGTTTGTCTGAGAATACCGTTCGTCGTGTTCGTCAACAAAGAGGCCAGAGAATGATTGTTAAAGCGGAACTCGAACTTTTCAAATAATCAGATAGTATGATATGAAATGAATATAAAATTGTTTGTTTCCGCTTTGTTTCTTAGCATGGCCTTTAGATAACCGCCACCCGCTGGAAATATATATGGTTCTGATAAGATTTTTAGAGAGTACTACGGTGTGATCATAGTTCGGCGATGAAAGAAACAAATTTACATTCGAACTTGAATATTCAAGCAAATGTTTGCGATCAACAAATATCTTTCTTTGCGATAACATAAATTTATGGAGCTTAACGATGACCTCTTTGTTGCACCAAATTGCGTTACCTTTATTAGGTACATATAACAGACTATATACGCCGATACAAGACAAAGCACTTTGGTTCGCGATGCCTGTATCAAGCGAAAGAATCCGGATCGATATAGAGCTTGAGTGCGGCGAAAAGATTGGAACAAATCAAGCCTTGCTTCAATTTCAATTCGTTAACGGCAATATCGATTTTTCATCC
Organism: Deltaproteobacteria bacterium; assembly: GCA_015233515.1. The sequence continues at coordinate 27,117 of JADFXS010000005.1, forward strand.
TATGGATTTTCTAAATCGCAGAGAGAGGATGTTGGTTACTTTATCTATTTGCAGACTTTACCTGGGCGCTATAGACAAACTATAAGTTTTAATATTCCAAATGTCGAGAAACAACTACATGTTGGTATTCGTAAATGGTATGCTGAGGATTACATCAAGGTAGTCGACTTGGTTGAAGTCCCACAAGATATGTTTTGGGACGGGGCTCAGAGTGATGTTGACATTTTACTCTCGGTCGATGTGGAGGCGCTACCCGGGAGAGCCCCTGACCGTCCTGTTGAACGTCTAATCTGGGGTGGTGCTCAAGGCGTGGAAGGGCACGGTATAGGCAGACTTGCCCATATATTTAATTCAGTTGGCGTGAAGGCTACGTTTTATGTAGACTTTGCGGCTTGCTGTTTACACGGTGATAAGGGAATATTTGAAGCATCACAGTATCTTGTCACTCATGGACAAGACGTTCAACTCCATGTTCATTCGGAGGTGTTGGTTCGAAATCAGCATTGGGTGCATGAAACCAATTTAATACCAACCTTTGCATTACACAGCTTTACAACCGCTAATCGGGCCATTAAATACGCGGCGGAAAAGTATAGGAAGAGTTTAGGTTATATGCCGTCCATATTTCGAGCTGGCGGGCTATGGTGGTGTACCGATTCGATTCTGGCGACTGGAGTAAATGGGATTTCCGCTGCCAGCAATGTTTCGCTAACAAGACCTTTTGCGCCATGTACTGATGTATTCAACTGGGAGAATGGTGTAATGGAACTTCCTGTTGATTTTTGCCTTGATCCCTATATACAAAACGGTTGTGGAAGCCTTCTGAGTGATGTTATGGCCATCCTTAAAAATAAAACTCACAAAGTGATTTCCTGCTATTTACATTCTTGGTCTCTTAGTCCTAGAACTTCCAACGGCTACCATTTGGTTCATTCCCCTACACATCAAGCTAACTTAGAAAAAGCGATTGCATTATTAAAAACAATTGGATCGATGAGCACCTCAAATTTAGATTATTTGCAGCGTATGTTATGCGTGAGAAACCTCATCACTGTACCATTAACGTGGAACGAAAAACATATCAACGTTAACGTAATACCCGAAGACCTTACACAATATCATTATTGTTGGTGCAATATTTGCGGCACGAGTCTAATTAAAGATAAATTGAAGAATGATGTTTGTCCACATTGCCAATTGAGAACAAGGCACCGCATATTAAGATCAATTTTAGATCGCCAATTATCGGATTTGTTTGCGTCAAAACGAGTTATTGCAAATCATGCTGACCCGAATGAGGTCAATTTTTTCTTTAGCGATGCAAAATCCGTAACTAATTTTGACGTCAGACCGCTCGACTATCTCGATAGCATAGCTGACGTACAAAATCTTACGCAGTTCAAGGATAAATCTTTCGATGTTTTTTATTCGATCTATGTATTAAACCATTGTGCAGACGATCGAAAGGCATTATCTGAAATACGTAGAGTTATTGTCGATGATGGCTTTGCTATTATTATGGTTCCTTTTCATATTAATAGTAAAACGCGCCTACACACCGATATAACTCAAAATTATGGTAAAGAAGCTCTCGAAAAATATGGAGTCGGTAGTTATCGATATTATGGGTACGCTGATTTTTTCAACTTGCTTAGTTCTTTCTTTACGGTCAAATCAATCTTCGGTTTTGACCCGGTTACTGGGGAACAGGACGCAGTTTTCCTCTGCAGGAAGTATAAGTTGGACATAGAGACAGAGCATCCTTTCAGAGAACACCACGCTTCAGTGGATGTATAATCACCTGGAGCACAACTCTTTCGCAAAAAAAGTTCATGCACTTTCCGAAGGAGATTATGAGAAAATCAAGCAAACAATAAAGGCAGCATTCTATTAAATTGAAGAACTCTATCAAAGCTAACTGAAAAATTTTTCCAATAAATAAGAATCCCTAAGCTAATTTCAAAGACTAAATTTTAATATTTATTTATTGTTTAAAAGGAGAACGAAAATGGATGTCAAGACAATATCATATTCACCAACTGCCAGGGCTGAGTTCGCGGAGAACCATTCCCGTCTCCTCGACCACCTGATTAATATTAGAGGACAGCGTGTTCTTGAAATCGGGTGTGGATTTGGGGATATTGCTAGGGTTTTGGCTGAAAAATATGACTGCGAAGTGCTAACTCTCGATGTTATAGCTAAGGAGGATTGGCCTAAAATTGCAGCTCACCCCCAGATTTCCATATTCGAACACGACATATCCTCGACCAACCTGCATCCCCTACTTGCCGAAAACTCTTTCGATCGCATTATTTCATTTGGCACTTGGGAAAATATCCGCCATCCATGGTCAGCGTTGAGTCAATGCCAAAAATTCCTTAAACCAACAGGCAAAATATATCTTAGCTCGACTTTATATAGATCTAAAAATGCTCATAATTTGTGTGATAAAATCGAAAGTTCTTGGCCTCACCTCCTATATTCTCATGCAGAGTTAATGAAACGACTTAACATTGACAGATTACCTTGGTATTGTTTCGTTAACAAATTGACTTATCAACATTATTTGTTGTATTTCAGAAAATTGGGGTTTCACATCACATATGAGAAATTGACGGAAAACTTTTTTGATAAAGATTTTTATGAAGCGAATGAACAAATTCTGGGGCTTTATCCAGAATGGGACTTAAAAACCTATCATTTCCAAGTGATTCTTGAATTCGACCGAGACCACCCAAAACAACCCATTGAAGACGCGGTTTACAGACTTAAGGCTTCTGTGAAACAAAACGAACTAGTAAAAGGCAACACAAAGAAAAAAATTCTGGTTTTCGGAAGTCCTGTGTCAAGAGAAATTTTTAGTTACCCTGAGTCATCAGCTATCGAAGTCGTCGACTACTATCCGCGATCATCATTCGCGTCTCTTGCGACTCCCGCCTTTAGTGGATCGCTCAATCTTGACACCATCTCTTCGGATTCTTTGCGAAATTACGTGACTCTCGACCTCAAAAAATTTTTTTTTAAAGTTCTACCGACTATCAAATTCGACATGTTACTACTTGATCTGATCGACGAGCGATTTGATTTATTAGAAATCTCTCCTGGCTGTATTGTAACCTTATCCAACGGATTGATGCAGACCAACGCTCTTCAAAAATATAGCTTCTCAGATAATGTTATCAAAAATAATTCGGATCGGTATCGTACACTATGGCTCGATGGAATTCAACAGTTCATATCTATTCTTAAACGAATCGGTATGAAGGATCGTTTAGTCGTTAACCAAGTATACTGGGCAGACTTATTCGACAATGGCGAATCCCTTCCTGACAAGCTTTCTGAAAGCTATTCTAAACAGTATATTGATTCGTCAAACGCTGCACTTCGATGGATGTATGCTCAATTAGCTCGCTGGCTTCCCAAAGAGCAGTTTATGTGTTTTCCTTCGGAACTAATGAAGGCTAATGCCAATTTTAAGTGGGGTCCCGAACCTTTCAACTACTGGGACAACTACTATAAAACTGCCCTGAATGACCTTAAGCATAGGCTGAGCATTCATCTTTCGCTCCTCAATCCGTGTGTGGTAGTACAGATTACTCAAAAACCATGCTATATCAACACATTACTTGAATCAGTTGCGAGTGAACGTGTAATTATGCAATCCAATTCTTATTCGTTTGGTTCCTCAGAACAAGAACAACCGAATGTCTTGGTCACTAATTCTAATGCCATTTCAGGAGACGGTCAGTTTTCAATTAAAGAACGCTGTTTCTGTGTTACTTTCACCGGCCCTGAAAACTGCTATCAGTTGCGTTTGGATATGCGCGCGCTCTATCCGGCCAACGGCGTTTCGCTACGTTTACGGCTCTCTGGATGGAAAACGATTTGCTATCTTAAGGTTGGATACATGGTCGATAATGCATACCGCAATATCAAGATCACCAAACCTTGGCTCGAGCAGTGGATTGATGTTTCTTTTGGCCAAGCTGATCTCGTATATCAAATTCAGAACGACTGGCGGACACCAACGGATGTATCAATTGGCTATGTCCTTGTTCAGGTAAAAGGCGAACCCGGAGTTTCTTCCCCCGCGCTAGGGGCTGAAATACAAGTCGAGGCTCTAGCTATTTGGCGTGAGGTTCAGGGCGACTTTCCCCTACTGTTTAACGGTGTTGAGACTCAGTTTTCTGCACTAATGTCGCGAGGGTGTTTTGTGAAGATGTTTAGCTCCATCAGGGAGGATGTTCTGGATGTCGTCCGTTCTTATATGTGGATAAGAATGGGGGATGTGATGAAGCTGACCGACACCTTCATCAATGAGGGCTTTGCTCCTCTTGGGATCGGTATCTGTCTCGAGTGGTCGCCTTTCGAAAAAGAGCCGAAAAGGCTATCAGAGGTGACTACCTATAGATTTAGTTGGCATGCCTTACATCCAGTGACCATGCTTCTGTTAAGATATAGAAAGACCAGCGAATTAACAGCCCTAATTGCGGCTCGGGAATTTGTAACCAACTGGCTAGATAGGAGCTACCTCTATCCGGATGACGAAAAGTACACCTGGTACGATCATGGCTCGGCGGATCGTCTGGTTGCCATGGTCCTGATGTGGGCCGAGGGAGTAAAAAACAGCTTTGACCAGCGATTTATGGGACGGCTTCTGCAAGCCATCTTTCGCCATATGCAATTACTCGACTCTGAGATGTTCTATGCTTATAATCAGCCCTTCAGATATCACAACCATGCTTGTTTTCAGGACATCGCCCTGATGACCGCAACACTAGCTGTGCCCAGTTTTGCCTGTGCATCCAAGATGTTTGAGAACGCATTGGCGCGGATCAACGACCAGGTGGCGCACTTGGTGGTGCGGGATTCTGGTTTTGCCGTTTTAGTCGAGAATTCTATCGGTTACCATAGAGGTATTCCGGCATTAATGAAATTTGCAGCAGATCTGGCGTTCTTGGCCGAACGGCGAACGGAGATGGAATCGATTGCGCTGGAGCTTCAGGATTTTGCGAGCTTACTGATGTATCCAGATGGTCGGCCACCCGCGCAGGGTGACACGGACCGATCCTGCAACGCGACAGGGAGTACGGTGCCACGGAAGAAACCATACTCCGAGCCCGCTTTGATCGTCCTGAGCAAGGCGGGTTACGCTGTGGCAAGGGGCAACCACGAGAGTACGCCGTTCATGCTAACTATGTTTGCGACATCACTTTGCATTACGCACAAACATGCAGACAATCTGTCCTTCACCCTCTTTTTCGATGGCCTCGAATGGCTGATTGATCCCAGTTACTATTCATATGAACAAGACAATCCGATTGCCGGCTACCTTCGTGGTGCGTTTGGGCACAATTCAGTGGCCCTGCCTGATGATATCTATTCAATCGAGCCTGGCCTGGCCGAACTCACTGGCGCGATAAGGAAAGGCGGCGAGTTCAACCTTTCCGGGACTCATCGTGCTTATGCCACAGCCGAGATTTCGAGAGAGTTACGGGGGGCCTTGAACCTGCTTGAGCTGAATTTGACTGATCTGGTCGCGCCTGTATCTAATAGCTGCCCCCGGAGTGGGTATCTGATGCTCCATTGCGGTGAGGGAGTGGAAGTGTCAGGTGTCGGGCCGGAATTGACGCTCAAGAGCCAACACTCGAACTACATGCTTCTGATCAATTTACCAAATACTAGTTATCAGGTGTTCCACGGCCAGATCGATGCCGCAAAGCCGAGGGGCCTCACTGGGCTGCGCTTTATGCAGTATGGGCCGATTAACACGGTTGAATGTCTGATTCCGGTAGGAGAAGCTGCCTGCTGGAGTATTCGGGCGGCCCCACGAATCTAAGACCTCAACAGCCGTTTCATATAGGCCTTCCGGTTCAGATTTCAAGCTCCGAGCCGGTTCACATCATGTGCAACTCGACTTTTGGAGGGTTCATTGTGGACAAATATTGAAGCGAAGGAAGTCATCAGCATGAAGCGAGAGGACTCTTTATTCGGTATGGCATCACTTGCGACCCTGCCAACGGCGGTCCTGGCTGCTGGCTCGCAGGCCATGGCGTCTTGTTTTTTCCTGTTGGGGTTTATTGGGTTACGGAGTTGGTGATCAGGAAATCCATTGTTCTTCTCAGGGCAGGTGATGAGGCGATTATTCGACACAAGAACGGCCTGGGCTACGGCTTTGAATTTAGGGAAATGGCGGGGCACACCGCATTGTTGGGCAATCAAATCGGATCCGATGTGACCAATGCCATGCATTTTGAACCTCGTCCGAAGGCATCAGTCGCCGAAGTGGGAAATTCATGGAACGCTTCATAGAGTTGGTTTCAAAATGAGTGAACTGTCGGACACCTCGTTCATCCTCCCAATTTATGGGGACTCGATTTCTGGACGGCGCGTAGTTAACCGTCTTAGTTATCTTTTGAAATCGTTATCGCCACTTGGCGTGGAAGCGGTTGTCTCGGATGCTTCTTCCAGCGCCTCTCCATCGATCCAGGACATCACCCGGGAAAACGGCGCTATCTATGCCAAAGTTCCTCGACAGTCGCTCTTTTCGCCCGGATTGGCGCGAGACATTGGGGTGCAATTCTCGACGAGAAAGAATCTTTTTCTACTAGACGTCGATCTTGTTTTTCCCCCGACTTTCCCTGCCCTGCTGGAAGAACAGAAAAGCCGTCTAAACCATACCCACCATGGATTCATCATGGCGCCTTGCCTGTACCTCACACGTAACGCAACAAAGAGCGTAGAGGCGAACAATATTGAGATTGATGCTATCTGGCATAGATATCTTCGAGGTGACTTCACGCAAGTCATCAACCTGGCCGTGGCTTCGTCGGCGATACTAATCCGGCGTGATCATTATTTAATCATGGGCGGCCATCGTCCAGAGTTTGCCGGACACGGATGCGAGGATCTCGACCTGATTTTTCGTCTGACCCACGAGTGGCCAATGGGAAAGACTGAGCCGGATGTGTACGTAGATGTCCGCCAGGACAGCATTGCCGGCTCACGAGGTTTTCGGAAGCATTTTGCGTACTATGGGTTGCCGGCTGCTCTCAATGGATTGATCCTGGCCCACCGCTGGCACGCCCGACCGATGCTGAGCCGCTACTTCCGCAATCGGCCCAATAACGATCTCTTATTTCAGGATTTCATGCGGGCTCATATCATGCACGGGGATGCCCCACCGGCCCTGGCGGACCTGAATGTGCCGGAGCAGACCGCGGTGATTGCGGGTCCGGGAATCACCGATGTCCAGGCTTTTCGACAGTTTTTGCCAGGGTTGGGACGATACGAAGTGATTAACGAATCGGATCGATTGCAGGCTGCGGGTTTCTCACAGTTTTTATTCATCGGGAATTCTCCACCCGGCTGCGACCATTGGCCAGCAACACTCCCGGCTTCAGTCCACCGTGTGGGGACTCTGCTTCGTCAGGGAGATGACAGTCCGACTTGGCGTCTGGAGTTCAGTGATCTTTCGGGGAAGACAGTGCGCGAGGAACTATATACCGGGATACAGAGATATTACGCGGACAGGAAAAGTTACCGTTGGCTGTTCCATAGAGCCGTGGATTGCCTTGCAAACGCCGAGCTTTACGAGTTCGAGCCGCCTGATTACGGAAGCCTGCCGCCATTGCCGCCGCTTGATGAATATATTCGAGGCCTGATGCGTCAGTCAAGGCGTGATCTTTCGGCCTGTCCCGGCATGTTTATGAATCAATGGTCTCAGATGTCGAGCTTTGACCGCTTTAGTCGAAAATTGCGTAAGTTAATCCGCGACCCACAGGCTTTCTGGCGCGATAGCCGGCAAAAGCGCCGGCGCCAAGATTGAAGGTGATTCGATCAATGGAACATTCACCTAATTATTCATGCGCCGTGGCTCTGCGGGACTATGGTATTTGGAAAATGCCACGCTTACCAGAATTCCTGGGAACTCCGATTGTCGTGGGTGTTCCCTGGAGGCAGTTGTCGCCTTCTTGTCAATCCTGGATTGGCTGGGGCCGTAAGCCGAGCGGTCGTAGAGCGGAACGATTATCGGCGCGTTTAGGGATGACCTGCTGGCTCCTTGAAGACGGCTTCATCCGGTCGCTGGAGCTTGGTCGGGCGGAGCCGCCCCTCTCTATCGTCCTGGACGATCTCGGTATTTATTACGACGCCGCCAATCCCTCCCGGCTGGAAGTTTTGATCGCCGGCGCTTATTCAGCGGAAAAGACGGCTCGCGCCCAATCCTTGATAACGGCGTGGCAAACCGGCCGGGTGTCGAAGTATAACCATGCTCGTGAGTTTGTCGGCGATTTACCGAAGCACTTTGTGTTGGCAGTGGACCAAACGCGAGGGGACGCCTCGATCCGTTATGGCTTCGCGGATGAGGGTAGTTTCACCCGTATGCTGGAGGCGGCGCTGGATGAGCATTCGGATTGCTCGGTGGTACTCAAGATCCACCCGGATGTTTCCGCGGGCAGAAAGCAAGGACACTTTAAGCGATTGACATCGGGTCAGGCTGATCGGGTGCGGGTATTAGGGCGGGATGTGCATCCGGTCGGCCTGCTGGAGCGAGCTGAAGCCGTGTATTGCGTCACTTCACAGATGGGCTTCGAGGGCCTGCTATGGGGCAAGCCGGTCCGCACCTTTGGAATGCCTTTCTACGCGGGTTGGGGGCTCACGCAAGATGAACTGCCGAGGCCGGATCGGCGCAAGCGCGTGCCACTGGAAAATCTGGTTCATGCGGCGCTGGTGGATTACCCGCGCTATATCGACCCGGAAACAGGCAAGCTCTGCGCCGTGGAGCGGGTCTTGGCCCATTTGGCCTTACAGCGGCGAATGCGGGAACGGTTTCCAAGTGAAATTCATGCTATCGGATTTTCGCGCTGGAAACGGCCCATTGTCCAAGCTTTTTTTAGCGGCAGTACGATAAAAAACATTAGCCGGGCCGACGAGGCGCCTGTTCATGGGACGCTGGCGGTATGGGGGAGGAAACCGATAAACGGTTCAATCGGAAAAGACATTTCCAGCGTTCATTTAGAAGATGGTTTTTTACGCTCGGTTGGACTTGGCGCCGACTTGATAAGACCGCTATCCTGGGTGATGGATCAAAAGGGAGTTTATTATGACTCCACATGCCCCTCGGATTTAGAATGCTTGTTACAGAACACGGACTTCGATGCGGAGCTTATCGAAAGGGCTTCTCGCCTACAAGAATCCATCTGCTGTCACGGACTCAGCAAATATAATGTCGGGTCCAATAAGGGTTGGTCTAGACCAGATGTCAAACGCGTCATCCTAGTCCCCGGACAAGTGGAATCGGATGCCTCCATTCGTTTCGGGGCGCCTACCATTAAAAGGAATATCGATTTATTGAAAACGGTTCGGCGGGCGAACCCGGAGGCATACCTTGTCTATAAGCCCCATCCGGATGTGCTGGCCGAATTACGCCCCAAGGGCGAAGACGAAAATGAAAGCATTGATTGGTGTGATGAAATAGTCGCCGATGTGCGGATTGTCCCTCTTATCGAGGCAGTGGACGAGGTGCATGTGCTGACTTCGCTGACCGGTTTCGAGGCTTTGCTCCGGGGTAAACGAGTGGCGACTTACGGCCAGCCGTTTTACGCAGGCTGGGGCTTGACTGAAGATCATACGCCGATACTACGAAGGACACGTCGCTTGAAGCTGCATGAATTGGTAGCCGGCGTATTAATTCTCTATCCCACATACGTCAGCCGAGTGACGGGGCAATTCACTACTCCCGAGCGTGCGATAGAAGAGCTGCTGGCCTGGCGGCAAGCGGAGGCGTCTGAGTTGCCATGGTGGCGGCGGGTCGTGCGCATGGCGTTGCGCATGGCGGCGGTTCTATCATGATCCGGTGTAAGTGGGCGGCGTTGGCAGGGACACGGGATTTGCTTCTTCAGGGATCAACCGGTCCATTTTCCACGCCTCTGATGCGCCAACAACATTTGCGCCTAGCTGTCGGGGTGAAATGATGTCTACCCGGGCCTTTCTATTTCTGCAGGGGATCTGCTCCCCTTTTTTTATCTGTCTGGCGGATAATTTGAGGTCGGCCGGGCATAGCGTATTTCGCATCAATTTCAACGGCGGCGACATGGCCTATTGGTCCGGCCGGCCGGCCTGGGCGTTCAGGGGTAAAGTTGGTGAGCTGCCGGCGTTTTTGGATGAAAAATTTTGCTCCCACGGCATCACGGATATGGTGCTTTTCGGCGATCGACGACCGCTGCATCGTCAGGCTATCGAACCGGCCCGAAAAAAGGGGATTCGGATCCATGTTTTTGAAGAGGGGTATTTCCGTCCGTTCTGGGTGACTTTGGAAAGGGAGGGGGTCAATGGGCATTCTCTTTTACCTCGTAATCCGGACTGGTACAGAAAAGTCGGCGCGCGTTTGCCCGATTACGGCAATGGAGAGAAATTTAAAACGTCGTTTGGTGCGCGGGCCCTGCACGATCTGCTCTATCATCTGGCCGGTACTGTAAATCCACTGTTTTTTCCAAGGTACCGAACCCATGCCTCCTGCAACGCGGCAGTGGAATACAGTGGATATACCAGGCGTTTCGCCATGGCGCCTTTTTATGAACGCAGCGACCGGCGGGTGCTGGATAACCTGATCAGCGACGCCAGGCCTTTCTTTTTTCTGCCGTTACAGTTGAACAGTGATGCGCAGATCCGCGATCATTCTCCGTTTGGAAATATGAACGACGTGATCGAATTTGTGATGGAATCCTTTGCCCGGTACGCGCCCGGCGACGCGCGGCTGGTGATCAAGAATCATCCCCTGGATACGGGGTTGGTGAACTATCCAAAAATAATTAGCCGGTTAGCGCGATATTTTGATCTTTCCGGACGGGTTTTTTACCTGGAAGACAGTTATCTGGTAGCCCTTTTGCGCCTGGCGCGCGGAGTGGTTACCGTAAACAGTACTATTGGTTTATGGGCGATGAAATATCGCTGCCCAACCATCACCTTAAGTAATCCGATCTACAATTTGCCGGGCTTGACCTTTCAGGGGACGCTGGATGAATTCTGGCGCCGGGCGGCGGCGCCTGATGACGAGTTATTTCGCTGTTTCCGAAATACCGTGATCCATACCACCCAGGTTAATGGCGGATTTTATAGTCGAGAGGGCATCGTCATGACGGTTAAAAATTCGTTGCGTCTGCTGGAACCCATTCGATCGCCTTTGGAGGAATTGCTATGAGTCCGGCCGGCGGTTCATGGGAAATCCTGTTAATGCTGGCGTGGCCGCTGGGTGTCGGCGGAGCATTAACGTTTTTTCTGGAAAGTTTTATTTTGCCGCGACCGCGGCCCTGCTGGAAACGGCCTCTGGCCGCTATTTCGATTCATTTCGGCTTTTGGCTTTTGTTTTTTGTTTTGATCTTGGCTTTATTCCGTCGTCCTTACTTGGCCTCTACAGTTGTCTTGGCCTTGTTTTTATTCCTCGTGCTTATCAGTAATGCCAAGTTTAATTCATTATCCGAACCTTTTGTTTTTCAGGATTACGAGTATTTTTTTGACGCCTTCAGGCATCCCCGGTTTTATTTTCCATTCTTTGGAGTGAGGCTGGCCCTATCCATCACCGCCGGGATCGGCCTGGCCCTGTTTGCCGGAACCCTGCTGGAATCACCTCTGACGGCCATCATTCCGGTAACAACCGTAATTATTGGATTGATGGTCTTAATTGCCCTGGGATTGATTTTTTTGTGGTTGGGTGCACGCCAACACTTAAAGATGACGTTCAATCCACGGGTGGACATTGAACGCTTCGGCCTGATGCCGACTGTATTGAGCTACGCCCTGGAAGAAAGAAAACCAATTGGAATTACCCCAGGGCGTACGTCCGGCGTATCTTCACACCATCCTAGAGTTTTGCCCAATCTATTGGTAGTCCAAAGTGAATCGTTTTTCGATGTTCGAAGAGCATTTCCGGGGATACGACCGGATGTGTTGGGCCAGTTCGATCTGTTTAAAAAAGCCTCGATCGGCCACGGTCTTTTGGATGTTCCGGCCTGGGGCGCCAATACAGTGCGGACCGAGTTCGCCTTTTTTTCCGGCCTGGATTCCACTTTATTAGGGGTCCATCGCTTTAATCCTTACCGGTGGTTGGTTCAGCAAAATATTCCGACCTTGACCGGTTTTTTGAAAAAGTTGGGGTATAAAATAGTTTGCGTGCATCCTTACACCGCTAGTTATTATGCCCGCGATAAAATTTTTCCCTTATTAGGCTTCGATGAGTTTATTGATATCAAACATTTTAATGGAGCAGGAAAACAGCAACCTTATGTCGGCGATTTGGCTTTAGCCGAAAAAGTCGGCAGCATTTGGGGGACTTACACCAGGAACTCGAAACAACCACTTTTCCTGTTTGTCATAACCATGGAAAATCATGGGCCGCTTCATTTGGAAAGTGTTCAGCCCGATGATATGACTAGATTTCTTTTCAAGTCCCTACCCAAGGACTGTGATGATTTGATCGTCTATTTAAGGCATTTATCCAATGCGGATCAGATGATTGCGCGTCTGCGCCGGCTACTGTCGACTTTTACCGGCGACAACTGGTTTTGTTTTTATGGCGACCACACGCCTATCATGCCGAAAGTATACGAGAGATATGGTGTTCCGGACGGAAAAACCGATTATGTTATCTGGAATAATAAGGAAGTTTCCGGAATATCCATGCCGCTGGAAATGGAAATCGAGGAGCTAGGCTCTTTTCTATTGAATAAAATGGGATTGCTCACCCTGGATGATGAACCCGCAAATAAGCTCAGGCTTCAAAGTCCTTATCCAATTTCGCCGTCAGCCGACTCAATTAACGTTCATAGGTAATAAATGGAGAATACTTCGGTGAAAAAACGTGTCGCGATATTAGGCTTCTCTTTCAGACTACCCGGAACAAGTACCGCCCGATTTTGGTCTGATTTAGTCAATGGCCGCAATCTGATTACCAATGTCGATCCGGAGCGCTGGTCCATGGAAGCATTCTTCCATCCAAACCAAAATCACAAAGGCGCCAGTTATACGTTTACGGCCGGGTCTATCGGGGATGTCTCCAAATTTGATGCGGATTTTTTTAATATCTCTCCCCGGGAAGCCGCCTTGATAGACCCGCAGCAGAGACTGATGCTGGAATTAAGCTGGGAGGCTTTGGAAAATTCCTTCATCAAGCCGTCGACTGTCCGGGGTAGCCGGTGCGGAGTTTATATCGGTATTTCCAGCTTGGACTATGCCTGCCGGATGATGAATGATTTGGCGGTGATAGATTCTCATTTCATGAGCGGGAACACTTCCTGCATCGCGGCTAATCGTATTTCCTACTTTTTTGATTTGCGCGGGCCCAGCATGAGTGTGGATACCGCCTGCTCATCTTCCTTGATGGCCTTTCACCTGGCTTGCCGCTCCATTATATCAGGTGAAGTCACTCAGGCGTTTGCCGGTGGAGTCAGTTTGCATTTGCACCCTTATGGTTTCATCGGATTTTCCAAGGCATCCATGCTTTCAAAGCAAGGACGATGCAGTGTTTTCGATGCTTCCGCCGACGGTTATGTCCGCGCCGAAGGGGGAGGTGTATTTATTCTAAAAGACTATGAACAGGCCGTGGCTGATAATAATCGGATTCTGGCCGTTGTGGCCGCTTCCGTGACCAATACGGATGGTCGTAAATCCGGTTTAACCATACCAAGCGCCGCCAGTCAGGCGGTTTTACTCCAGGATGCTTACAAACAGGCGGCCATTGATCCGGAAGATATCGACTATTTGGAGGCCCATGGCACCGGGACGGTCGTGGGCGACCCGATTGAAGCACGAGCTATCGGCGAATCCCTGGGCCGACGACGGCTGAAGGGAAAACCGCTCTTAATCGGATCGGTGAAGAGTAACCTTGGTCACCTCGAAGCCGCCTCGGGTGTGGCCGGATTAGTAAAAACCCTTTATTGTATCGAACACCGCTTGATACCCGCCACCATCAATTGGAATAAGCCAAACCCGGATATCAATTTTTCCGACTGGAATATAGAAGTTGTTACTAAAAATAGACCGTTGAAAAAAATTGGAAAGCTTGTACTGGGAGTAAATTCCTTCGGATTCGGGGGAACCAATGTGCATGTGATTTTGGAAAGTCACGAAAATCATCCGATCCAAACCCCTGAACTAAAGAAAGACTGGGACTTGCCGGTCATTCTCTCGACCAAAGAGAACAAGGCGTTGAAAACAGCGGCTCTTGAATTCGCCGACTATTTGCGCACCCAGCCGCGGAAATCTTTTTACGATATTGCCTATACCGCGGCGTTTCGACGCGAATGGCACAAGCACCGCGCCGTTGTCTTTGGCGCCACCAAAGAATCGATCGTTGAAGCGTTGGATGGCTTTGTTGCCAATATACAAGAAAACATCACCGTCGAAACAGGCGCGGTTTTGGACGCACCTTCCGGACCGGCATTTGTTTATTCCGGCAATGGTTGCCAATGGGCGGGAATGGGCAAACGTCTGCTCCAAGAATCTTGGTTGTTCAAGGAGTCTGTCAAGAAAGTAGATTCGCTTTTCATGCAATATGCGGACTATTCGCTGGAAGAAGAACTGGCCGGAAAAAATGGTGAAGGCCGATATGATTACACTGAAATTGCCCAGCCGGCCCTTTTCGCCATCCAGGTGGGCGTTACTCAACTGTTGCGATCCAAAGGTATAAATCCTATCGTGGTGGTAGGCCACAGTGTGGGTGAAATAACCGCGGCCTGGGCATCGGGGGCGTTATCACTCGAAAGCGCGGTTCAGGTTTTATATCATCGCAGCCAACTACAAGGCAAAACCAAGGGAAAGGGTCAAATGACCGCCGTAGGGTTAGGCAGTCAGGCGGCCTTGGAACTGTTAAATGAACTAAAGCTATCAACCATCCTGACACTAGCCGGCATAAACAGTTCAAAGGGAGCAACTATCGCCGGTCCCATAGATCGGCTCTCGGATCTCGAAGCGGTTTTAACCGAGCGTGGGATTTTTCATAAACGCCTGGATTTGGACTACCCATTTCACTGCCCGGTTATGGATGAAATTAAAAACGATTTCTTGCGCGCATTGCCGGAAGTTCAGACTAATAAAGTAGTTATCCCTTATTATTCAACTGTTACCGGAAACCGGTTATCCGGTCGTGAACTCACTAATGATTACTGGTGGAAGAATATCCGGAAGCCGGTTTTATTTGAACAGGCGATCATGAATATTCTTTCAAAAGGCATCAACATCTTTATCGAAATCGGACCTCATGCGGTTTTACGCAGCTACATGAACGACTGTTTAAAGGATCGCGAAACGGACGGTCGAGTTATTTCGACGATCATGCGTGGAAACGATGACCCGCGGCTGATTATCAACGCGGTCAGTCAGGCGGTCATTGCCGGGGCGACTATGGATTTGAAGAGCCAGTTTCCACAAGAAGGAGGTTTCGCGCAATTACCGAATTACCCATGGCAGCGGGAGCGTCACTGGCATGGTATTACTTCCGAATCCGATGGGATGCTTACCCGGCGCCAAGAACATCCACTTTTAGGCTATCGACTGCCACAACATGAACTGGTCTGGGAGAATAAACTTGACACAAAAATTCATCCCGCACTGGAGGATCATGTTGTCGGAGATGCCGTGGTATTTCCGGGCTCAGGTTTTGTCGAACTCGCCTTGGCTGCGGCCATGGCGTGGGAACCGCAAGAATCAGTCGAAATCGAGAATCTGGAAATTCGTTCACCGTTATTGTTAAGCGACGATCGCTCAAAGATCATTCGGTTGAAAATTGAGCCGCAAGATGGCGGTTTCACAGTCAAAGGCAGGGAATTTCTCAGTCCCGAACCGTGGACCTTGTATGCGGTCGGCAGGATACTCCACGAACCAAGCGATATCCTCCGGCAAAAAGAATCGCTCTCACTCCCCATGCGCCAGCCCGACTTCCACGACCGCGATCATGAAAAATTGACTCGAGCGGTTGGGTTGAGATATGGCCCGTCGTTCCAGGCGATTGATTGTGGCTGGTTGGAAGGCGATTCCGTGCTGGCGCTTTTCCGGATACCCGAACATCTTTTAGCCGAATTGGATCACATGCACATTCATCCCGCCTTGTTGGACTGCGCCTTTCAACTGATTATCCAGTTGTTAAAGGAAGAATCGGCTATGTCCGACGGTCTGGCCTTCATTCCTTACAAGACTGGGCGAATCGGTTTCCGAGCCGGTCAATCCAGACCTTGTTATGCTTCGGCGACTCTTCTCCAGCGCACGCCACGTTCAATAACTGCGAATTTTGCGATCTTTGATGCCGAAGGCCGGGCCATTGCCGTTATTAAGGAAGTATATTTTCGCGGTATTCAGCTATCCCGGAAAATTGAAGAGCAAGTGCAATTTCTGGATTGCTACCGCATACCAAGGCCGCATATTCTTTCACCGGCCACTGGGCCGGCCATACTGTTTGAACGTATTCAAGAGACCTTTAGCGCCATGTCGCGTGACAGCGTCCTCAAAGAAATACACCGCGTCTACATTGAAGAATTAGATCCTTTGCTGGAAGTTCTCTGTCGTGGTTTTACCACGCCAGCGGTCCAGCAACTAACCGGAAACGGTGGGCATCTTTCATCGGAAAGCCTTGGCGCTTATAAAGCCGCCAACCGGGAAATCGAGCCATTGATAGATTGCTTGCTCGGCAATGCGACATCGGACCAATTATTAGACGCAGGCGATTTAGGATGGAATATCATTTCCGGCCAAGGGAGCATGCCATCCGCCTTTGAAATTTGGACGGCTCTATTAAGGGACTATCCGGACTATTTCCAGATTGTTTTTTCGGTCGGGCGGATCGGTATGCACCTCCAAGCGCTTTTATCCGGAAGGTTAACGCTGGATCAGGTTTTGCCGCATAATTCCATGCTGGCCGCTTTAATCTGGCAGAGCCATGGCCCGGGTGGCCGACATCAATTTTGTAAGGCTTTGCGGGATTTGATTACTGATGCATTAGGCCGTTTCCCGGCAGGGCAACGACTAGGCATAATAGAAGTCAGTGAAGCCGCGCCTTTGTTAGCTATCGATATTTTTTCGTCCCTGGATTTTACTATCTGTGATTATTTATTCGCCAGCACATCCGCCAAATCCATTGAAGATGCGCTTCGTTTGAAGAAACAGTTTCCGACCGTAGGCACGCATCTGATCGATCCTGAAAATGAACAGACCGATTCCGCCGTCGCGGATAACTTGCAAGTTCATCTGGCGGTTGTGACTTTAGATTTCACTACTCTCCAGGATGCGCTGCGGGCGCTGGATTTTGCCTGTTCAAAAATTGTTCCGGGTGGATGCCTTATAATCGTGGGACATCACCCTTCGCGCTGGATCGATTTCGTTTTTGGCGGCCGGCATAGCTGGTGGCTTGAATCGACAAAAGGTGGTTGGGTTTCACGACAAGAGACAGCAAGATTATGGCAAGACCAACTTGATCGGCATGGTTTCTCTCCAAGCACGATAATCGACTTTTCAAATATTCCGGCTTCCGGCCCTTATTTTCTCTTGGCTCGTGCTAAAAAGACGAAGGCCGTTTTACTTCCGGCATTTGAGACCCATAAAAGCAATTGGCTTTTCCTGGCCGATGAAAATGGGTATGAGGATCAACTGGCCAAATGTTTGACCAAAAAACTACGCAGCCGAGGCAACTTCGTCGTCAGATTGAATCCGACCGATAAATCGCAGCTGAAATCACATATAAGGGCCATCAAGGATAGTCACGGCCGGATCGACCATATCGTTCATCTTGTTGGTCTGAACGCGCTGACTGACAATGTCGACCCCCCTGAAATGCTGTTAAATCAGGTTACCCGTTGCGAGCAGGCTGCGGCTATTGCTCAAGCCTGCGAAGCAACTCTAACCAAGGCGACCTGCTGGTTAATCACCGCCGGCGCCTTGCTCGACTTGCTTCCTGCTCGGAAACAGACTAATCAACATTCTTCGACCGTAAAATTCACCGATGCCGCCCTTTGGGGGTTCGGTCGCACTCTGATGAACGAAGCGGCTGAAAATATCGTCCGTCTGGTCGATATCGAACGTCCTGATGAGATTGAGGTTGTGGCGTTCGCTCTTGATCGCGAGTTTGAACAACCGGATAATGAGCGGGAAATCATCATTACGGCTAATGGCGAACGCTATGCGCCACGTCTGCGTTATGCATCCAACCTTTTCACTCAAACCGAAACCGCAAAGGAAATCGCCGATCCCACACTTCGCCTCGGTTTTCGGACTCCCGGGCAGCTTAATAACTTGGTTTGGGAAGTCCATCCGCGCACTTTACCAAACGAGAACGAAGTTGAAATAGAAGTTTATGCCACCGGTCTCAATTTCCGGGACGTGATGTTTACTCTCGGTCTTCTTTCCGATGAGGCCGTCGTGAACGGCTTGTCCGGCCCCACCTTGGGCCTTGAATTCTCCGGAGTCGTTATCAGCGTGGGAGGAAATACCAACGGGTTCGCGCCGGGAGATCGAGTTGTAGGATTCAGTTCATCCAGCTTCAGTAACCGCCTGGTGACTCAATCCGATAGTATCATGCATCTTCCGGCCGGCATATCTTTTGAGTCGGCGGCCACAATCCCGGTGGCCTTTCTAACCGCTTATTACTCTTTGCATCATCTCGCCCAACTGAAGGAGGGTGAAAAAGTCTTGATCCATGGAGCGGCCGGAGGCGTGGGGAATGCTGCTATTCAAGTCGCCAAGTGGTGCGGCGCGGAAATATTCGCCACCGCCGGATCCGAAGAAAAAGAAGATTTTCTGCGCCTGCTTGGGGTCGATCATATCTTGAATTCCCGCTCGCTGGACTTTTCCGACATAATCCTGGAGCAAACCAAAGGAAAAGGAGTCGATGTCGTTCTTAATTCGCTATCCGGCGAGGCGATCAACCGCAACTTCATGGTCCTCAAACCTTTCGGCCGTTTCTTGGAGATCGGCAAACGTGATTTTTATGAAAACATGAAAATCGGTCTACGCCCCTTTCGCAATAATATAAGCTATTTTGGAATCGATATCGATCAGTTGATGCTTGATCGTCCGGATTTTACCCGCCGGTTATTTGAGGAGATAATGATTCTCTTCGAAAAGGGAGTCTTCCACCCTCTGCCATATTACACATTCAACAGCGAGGAGATCGTCGAAGCTTTCCGCTACATGCAGCAGGCTCAGCATATAGGAAAGATTGTGGTCACCTATCGAAACGCCATTCGAAACCCTCAGGAATCCTTGATGGCCTCCTCGAAAAAACTCGAACTTTCAGCCGATGCTACCTACCTGGTCACGGGCGGGCTTAGTGGTTTCGGCTTGAAAACCGCGGAATGGCTGACCATTAAAGGCGCTCGTAACTTGGCGCTGATCAGTCGTCGCGGCCCGACCTCCGAAGAAGCCGAACAAATGATCACGCGGTTAAAACAAAGCGGAGTAAATATTCTGGCGAAACCATGCGATGTTACCGATCCAAAGGCACTTTCTGAACTGCTCGAGGAAATCGACCATAATTTTCCGCCTCTTAAAGGTATCGTGCATGCCGCCATGGTGATCGATGACGGGCTTGTTGCCGATATAAACGCGGAGCGAATCAACCAGGTCCTGGCCCCTAAGGTGTTGGGCGCCCAATACCTGCATGAAATGACTCTCACAACAACCCTGGATTTCTTTATTCTCTTCTCATCAGCTACGACACTTTTTGGCAATCCGGGCCAAAGCAGTTATGTGGCCGCCAATATTTGGCTTGAGGCGCTGGCCTGTTATCGGCGTTCAGTCGGTCTGCCGGCAACCTGCGTCTGTTTTGGGGCTATTGACGATGTAGGTTACCTTTCCCGCAACGAGAAAATCAAGGACGCCCTTCAAGGTCATATGGGTGGATTCGCGCTAAACTCGGATGTCGCTCTGAATGCCTTGGAGAGACTTTTGCTCACCAACCAGTCCGGGATAGGTGTCCTGAATTTCGATTGTAAAGTCTTACGTCGCTTCCTACCGACATTCATAACCCCTAAGTTCAGCGAACTACAGTCAGCGGCGGACGAAGGAAGAGCTGATGAACGGGAAACCGACAAACTGCAACAGTTGCTCGCGGAACTTCCGGACAGTGAACTTTTAGTTGTTTTTTCCGAGATGTTGAAGAGAGAAATCGGAGAAATTCTTCGAATACCCTCGGACAAGATCGAGGTCGAACGCTCTCTCCAGGATGTCGGCATGGATTCCCTGATGGCCACGGAGTTTGTTGCCGCTATCGAATCTATATTCGGTATTCGCCTGCCGGTAATGGCCTTACGAGATACTCCCACGATCGCTAAAATTGCTAAACGCATTCTCAAACAACTCAAAGGTGTTGAAGAGGCCGGCCGTGATACGAAAGATCCTGGTATTCTCCAGCAGGTCCATGAACTCGCTTCCCGGCATATGATCGAAGCATCCGCCGGCGATCAGGCCAGCTTTGCCGAGGACCTCCAGATGGAGGACCGGATGTACATTAGGCGGATGGTGCACTGAGATGGAAAAAAAAAATATTCCGAACCTCACGGCCCAGATTAAAGATAACCTTATCCAACAAGTGCTTAAGCAGCGGCAACGTCAGGCGGAACAAGAGGATGGCCGATACGGCGGCATCGAATCGAGATCGACGGTATCGCCCGACATTCCCGAACAGTATTATCATTTTCATTTGCATCCGGGATACCAACAACTCAGGATAATCAAGGAAGGGGCCGTGCGTTTGGGCATCGACAATCCCTTCTTCAAGCTTCACGACGGGACGGCGGGTTCCAGGACAATTATCGGCGGTAAGGAATTTAATAATTTTACCAGCTACAATTATCTCGGTCTTTCCGGGCATCCCGAGGTTTCCGAAGCCGCCAAGTCCGCTATCGATCTTTATGGCACATCGGTTTCGGCTAGTCGCCTCGTCTCCGGCGAACGACCCATTCATCGGAAACTCGAAGATGCTATCGCCAGGGCTTACGCGGTGGAAGACGCAGTGGTTTTTGTAAGTGGTCATGCCGCCAATGTTTCGACGATCGGTTATCTTTTTGGCCATAACGATCTTATTTTACATGACGAACTTATCCACAACAGCGTCTTGCAGGGTATAAAGCTTTCCGGAGCCCGGCGGATACCATTCCCTCACAATGACTATAAATATCTCCATGAAAAACTTAAAGACCAGCGCCGCGATTTCGAGAGAGTCTTGATTGTCCTCGAAGGCATTTACAGCATGGAAGGAGACTTCCCGGACCTACCCCGGTTTGTGGAAATTAAAAACATGCATCGCGCTTTTTTGATGGTGGATGAAGCCCACTCTTTCGGGGTGATGGGCAACACCGGAATGGGAATTCGAGAACATTTTGGGTTGGATGGCTCGGCCGTTGATATCTGGATGGGCACTCTGAGCAAAACCCTCGCCGGCTGTGGGGGATATATCGCGGGCGAAACAGCCTTGGTGGAACATTTAAGATTTCTGGCGCCGGGTTTTCTCTACAGTGTGGGCATGTCCCCCCCGGTGGCCGCGGCGTCCCTGGCCGCAATGGAGATACTGAAACGAGAGCCGGGCCGGGTAAAAACCTTACAAAGCCGCAGCCTATTATTCCTGGAGTTAGCCAGGTCCATAGGGATTAATACCGGGACTTGCGCGGGATTTGCGGTAATCCCGGTCATTATCGGCAATTCCATGAAGGCCGCGTGCTTTTCCGCCGCGCTCTTCCGTCGAAACATCAACGTGCAACCGATTATTTTTCCCGCCGTGCCGGAAAAATCCGCACGCTTGCGCTTTTTTATATCCTGCGAGCACGGTGAATCGCAAATTGAAGAAACAATTAAAGCGATTAAAGAAGAAGCGAAGCTTTTACCGCTATGAAACCCGGCCACCCTGCCGGCATAAATGTGCCGGACAGGCCAAACTGTTTCGTAAATAGAGCCCTTACGCGCTAATTTTTCCTTGGAGCCGGATTTTCCATGGGATTTTCCTGACCCATGATCTGTTCTCTCCGTAACGTCTTGAAGCAGTTATGGATTTGGCGTCTTCATATCTATTAAAAATACGGACTTAAGTTCGGCCATCACCGCGCATGTAAATATTTATCCAAAAATTTCAGCGTCCTTTCCCAACTGTCGGAAGCAGCCATGGGATCGGCTTTACTTTCGGACCGATCGTAACCGTGATCGACGGAGGGATAAATTTTTAATTCATGTGGTATTTTTTGTTCCGTCAGAATCGTGTCGAGGTTTTGGGCGGTTTTTACCGGCACGGTTTGATCGTTTTCGCCATGCATAATCAAAAGAGGCGAACTGTGTCCATCGATGATTTCCCTAAACTGGTAGGTCATCTTTTCACGAGCTCCGGCGCCGCTATAAGCGCCGTAATAAGATACTCCGGCCTGCACTTTGCCTTTAGCCGCCAGAACCGCCGTCCAGTACCCGCCCATGGAAAAGCCGACTGCTCCTAAGCGATTTTTATCTATTCGCGAATCCTGTTTCAAGTATTCCAGTTCATTGACCAGATCATTGAATATGGCCTCGGCGTAGGTGGTGGTCGCTTCCTGTCTCGAACCGTGCTTTATACCGTAAGCGGCAAAGTAATATGGGATCAGACAGGCGAAACCTCGGCCGGCTAATTTCCGGGCGAAGTCGATATCAGCGGTTTGGACGCCGCCGCTGGTATGGAGGATCAGGAGCGCGGGGTAAGGACCTTTTCCATCGGGCATGATCCAATCCGCCTTCATTTTTTTACTGATTCCTAAATTGTTTAACGTCTTTTCTTCAAAAGAGTAAGCCGGCAAAACCAGCATAAAGGATAAGCTCAGGCAAATAAAAAGCAAACTAATACGGATTTTCATTTTTCCGTCTCCTCGATGGAAGGTTTTTCAAGATTGACAATTTTAATTGTAACTAGGCATTTAATACCTTGCAACAAGATTCTCCTAGTTCACCACTTGCGGGCATTGAGGCACGTAACTCCTGGCTGCAACGCTCGTTTCC
>JADFXS010000697.1 GCA_015233515.1 Deltaproteobacteria bacterium
CAGGGATAAGATGGTGGCGATCAGAAGGGTGGCGCAAATCGAGGTCGTACTCATTTTCCTCCAGAAAAGGGAGAACACGACCGCGGGCACCACCCCGGAAGAAGCTATGGCGAAAGCCAAGGTGGCCAGATGGGCCACATTTACAGTTTCGGAAACCACGGCGATTATTATAGCCACGATGGCCACGAGCAACGCGGTTATCCTGGCCGCGGTCACCTGCTCGTGTTGAGTGGCTTTTCCATTCCTGACGATACTCACCCAGATATCATGAGCAATGGCCCCTGATGAAGCGAGAACCAATCCGGAGACCACGGCCAGAATAGTGGCGAAGGCTACCGCGCACAAAAAGCCCAACAGGACATCGCCGAAGATTGGAGAAATTTCGGCGCCGAGTAATTGCGCCAATAGCAAATTAGCCATGTTGCCTCCCCGATCCACGGAAAAAATCGCCTGAGGAGAGACAATAACGGCCGCGGCCAACCCGATCATGGTGATCATGATAAAAAACGTGGAAATGATGACCATGGCGATAACGACGGATTTTCTCGCGGCCCTGGCGTCGGGCACGGTAAAAAAGCGCATGAGGATATGGGGCATACCGGCGGTCCCCAGCAGAAACGCAATGCCTAAAGAGACTTGATCCCAAGCGTCCTTCAGTAATAATCCGGGCTCCAGGAAGCGCTGTCCATACTCGAATCCTGGTTGAGCCGTGATTTCTTTCAACAGATTTACTTGGACCCAGGCTTGAATGTTTTTGCTGGTCGACACCTCTGAAAACAGCCGGAGGGGATTAAAGCCGAATTTTGAAGCCATCAATAAAAACAAAATGATTGCCCCGCTCAAAAGAAGACCGGCCTTGATGATCTGAACCCAGGTCGTGGCGATCATGCCTCCGAACACGACATATACGGTCATCAATACCCCAACCCCGATGACCGCCCATGTGTACGGGATACCGAGCAGCAATTCCATCAATTTTCCGCCGCCCACCATCTGCACCACCAGGTACATGATCGACAAAAGAACCGCGGCAAAAGCCATCGTGGCCCGAACCGGTTTGGGGGAGGCTCGAAAGGAAAGGATGTCGCCTACGGTAAACCGCCCGACGTTGCGGCAAGGTTCGGCCACGACTAGCAGCACGGTGACATAAGCGAAGCTGGTTCCTATGGCATACATCATACCGTCGTAACCAAAAAGCGCGACCAATCCGGCCACCCCGAGAAACGAGGCCGCCGACATGAAGTCTCCGGCCAAAGCCCATCCATTCTGAGTGCCGGTGACAATACCCGCGGCGATGTAGTAATCCCTGGTGGTCGAGGTTCGTTTGGCCGCCCAATAGACAATGCCCAGGGTAATGAGGATAAAAATACAGAACATGGTTATGGTGATTCTTTTATCAGATTGAATGGCCGTGGTTGCCGGTCCGGCCAACGCCGGCATCGACGCGCAGAATAGGCCCAGAGTCACCAGTGCGAAAGCCGGAACGAAGATGAAGAACCATTTTTTCATCCCTTGTTTCCTCCTCGCTTGAGCTCTTCAAGCAGCTCCCTAGTGATCCGATCCGGAACCCTGTTGGCCCAATAAGCATAATATCCGGCAATGACAACGCAATAGACGAACAGCGATATCATGAGCAAATATCCGAAATTGATATTGCCGATAACTCGCCAGGAAAACAGTTTGGGAGCCGTCCCAGCGCCGATCAACAAGAACAAGTACAATATGGTAGAGATCAACCACCAACCTAGAAGAAACCCAGTTTTCCGGCGGTGAAGTTCCACAAACTTGGGATGCTTGGCAACTCTGGACCAATCTTGTTTTTGTCGCCTGATCATTGGGCCTCCTTAAAAAATCAACAAATTTTTATCGCGGGGACTTAGAGCATTACTTACTCTAGCCCGCGATAATGTTGCCGTTTTGATTGACCGGCAGATAAAGGCCTGGTGGCGGGCGCCAATACCGATAACCAAATCAATTTCCCGGCCGTCATCCTTGACGACATAACCATGAAGAG
>JADFXS010000067.1:0-4257 GCA_015233515.1 Deltaproteobacteria bacterium
CTCCAGGCCGATGCGAAAACTGGGAATATTCTGGCCGTTGGAGTATGTGCCAGTGATGATTCCGGTCTCGTCAATCTTCACTCCTTGCAAGCTTCCAGCGGTATAACCATCCTGAGTCTGAGCCATGGTGGTGGACGGAGCGGCATACTGGGTGGTCACCACGGTGTCCGCCGTCCAATCGCCTCGGATGCCGGTTGTATTTTTGGTTCCGAAATTGATGGCAATGGTCTGACTTACGGCCGTGCCTTTGGGCGGAATAGGCGGAGGCACCTGACCCGGAGGGCCGGGATCCAAGATGAACGACGGTTGTATGGTATAATACCCGTTGGTGTTGATGGCGGCCGAGGTCCAAGTGGCCGTCTGCCCTTGAACGGTAAACGAAGTCGTGGCCCCGGAAGCGATGGTATTGGCCGGCGGTCCCAAAGTGAACGTCAGATTGCTGCCGTCGTTAAAAGAATACACGCCCGGCCCGGTCGTAGTGATGTTGCCGCTGTTGACAATACCCAGACCGTTATTAAGATTCCAGTGCATGGTGTAAGGGAAACCGCTGGACGTGGTTTTTTGAATAGTGTAAGTCCCGGTGACGCTGGAAGAGTATTGAGTCCCGGTAGTGATGTGGGCCGAGGCGCTGTTCCAACCCGCCGAGTATGTCACCGCGGAATGTACTATTCCGGGAGTAAAAGTCGTCAAGTTATCGGCGGTGATGTTCCGTATCTTCCCGGTGGGATCAAAGGTCATGGTCCCTTTTTGGAGAAGCCCGGCGTACGGGGTCCCGGAATTTATCGGCCAGCCCGAGCCATTCTTGCGGGCATCCTCGGCCGGGTCGCAAGTAATGATGTAATCCCAGACATTTTTCAAGGTCTGGTCCGGATCAAAATACACGGACAGATCATGAGACCCGCCTTGACTGTCGTATACGCGCATGGAAGTTTGATAAGAGTAATTCGTCCCTTTGATGGGCTCTGTCCGGTTGCTGCCATCCCAGGCTTTATACAAAGGCGGTATATATTTGGATGTGGATCGGGAATCAAGATTGGTGACGATTTGAGCGGTCGTAGTCGCATTAGCGGAAGTGGTTGTATTCGCAAATTCAATATCCGAAAGTCCGGCTTGCGAGGGAGGGTTTTCATTGGTCAATTTCCATCCCTGGAGCACGTATCCGGACGGCGTAACCATCCTGCCGCTCTTGTCAAATATAAAATTACCGGCCCTCGTATAGTAAGTGGCGTCGGAATTGGGGTTGCGCACCTGGAAGAACCCGTCCCCAGTGATGGCGATGTCGGTATCCTGAGTGGAGGTCTGGAAAGAGCCCTGGGAAAATATTTGAGTAATGGCGGCAACTTTTACTCCACGACCTATCTGCTGCGGTCCCGTCGAGCCTTGGATGCTCTGGCACAACAAATCTTCAAAATTGGTTCGCGAGGCTTTGAAGCCGATCGTGTTGACATTGGAAATATTGTTACTGATAACGGACATGGCCGTGCCCATGGCGTTGAGGCCGGTAATCGCCGCATACATTGCCGCGGATACACTCATTTGTCTCAAACCTCCGTGTTTGAAACCAATCTTCGTTCAGACTGTTTATTTTTCGGGGACCGGGATTCACAATCAAGTGAACCAGGTTTAAAAAAAAGCTACTAATTACTGGTCGTGGGCCCCTGGGTCACTTCTTCAACATCGACCAGATTAACCTTCATCCCATTTACTGTTAAAGTCATGCCGGAACTGCTGTAGTTTATCGCAGTCACCTGTCCTTGCACCGTCTGGGTGCAATTTACATCCTTACCATTGGCTCCTTTGGCGGTCAGGTCTACCGTGTAGACTCCGTCAGGCGCTTTGCCGCCGCTTGCCGTGGTTCCATCCCACGCCACACTATGATCGCCGGCCGAGAGCGCCCCCAGGTTGATAGTCTTGACCACGGTACCCGTGGAGTCGGTGATGGTCGCAGTTACGGTGGCGGCCTGATCCAAAGAAAAAGACCCGCCGGTAGAGACTCCGCTAGTCAATGAAAGCGACTTGCATTGGGCCTTTACGGTCTTGCCCACCAGATTCAGAGCCGCATAGCTGCTTTGCCCCTGCATGAAGGTGCCAAGGGTAGTGAACTGGGTATTAAGGTTCTGGAGTTGTTCCAAGCTGCTGAACTGGGCCAATTGCGCGGTCATTTGTGTATTGTCTATGGGTTTGAGAGGATCCTGGTATTGGACCTGGGCCATGAGCAGTTTGAGAAAGTCATCCTTACCCAATGATTTTGTCCCTTGAGTCGCAGTGGTGGTGTTACTCTGGGATAAGGCGTTGCTGGTAGCACTGACAATACTCATGGTAACCTCCTAGATGTGTCGGTCAACCAAGCTGTGGGGAGACCGAAGATTGACCACATTCTGGGTTGTTTCTTCCTGAAGTTCCGGCGACGATGTCCCATTGGCCTTGTTGGTCATAAAGGCCCAACGTTCGGCGGGATTATCGGATTGCTGATCCGAACTCAAGGAAACATCGAAGCTTACCAGGTCCAGTCCGTGATCGGCCAGGGTTTGCTTCAACTGGGACATGTGGTCTTGCAAAGCCTGCTTAGCCATGGGATTGTCGGCCACGATGGAAGCATGAACATTGTTATTCTTCATGACCAGGCTGATGTCCAGCCGGCCCATTTCCTTTGGAGTAAGCTGAATTCTGAGCCGGTTTTGCTGATTGCCGGCCGAGAGAACCATCTTCTCGGCGATCTCCTTGGCCATAGCCGCGTTGGCCCGGTAGGAAACGTTGGACTCCGCCGCCCGGGAAGTATTTTCCCCATCGGTGAGTTTGGTTTCCGATTGGGTCCAGTTCCCCTGCCCCATGTTGGACTGGGAAGAATTGTCTTCCCCCCCCATGGCGCCGGAGCCGTTTAAAATCGAATTGACCGCGGTGGAACCGCTGCGCAGAGCTTGAATGGCCGGGCTTTCTTTCAGGAATGTTTCGTCAATGTCCTTATCTCCCATGCCATCCAACATGCAGACGATCCGATCGAAATAAGGCTGCACCTTCAGGGTGTTGGCCATTTGGAGATTATCCACCAGTTGGCGGACGTTCTCCAAGGCGTCCGAATTCAATACCGAAGGCTGCTCGACTGATTTGAGGAACGAGGTCAGACCTTCCAAGGATAAACCGCCGTTGGTCTTCTGGAGCAAATTCCACAGAGGGGCCTGTGCTTCCGGCTTCACGCCGAGAGAGGTCAACATACTTTTTAAATTACCGGCATCTACGTTGGCCAGGCTCACTCCGCGCAGGTTCTGATCGGTGTTTTGCAATAACATCCCGCGAAATTCCTCGGCGCTAAACTTTTGACCCGGCTGCAAAGTCCCCAGGACTTCCTTGACCTGTTCCGCCCCCATACCCAAATCCGTCAAAAACTGTCCGATATAGGGCAAGCTTTCCTCGGTAATAGTCAGAGCATCCTTCTCTTGGGTTTTGGGCTTGCCCACGAGCGCCAGGACCTTATCCATGGTCATGGGACCCTTGGATAGCTCTTTCATGACCTTTTCAACATCCTGGGGTTCATAGCCGCTGTCTTCCATGTCCTTTTTCAGACGGCCGGAGTCCTCCGGCCGAACAGTCACGGTATTCAGGGGTACGCCCAAGCTCTTGGCTTCTTTTCTTAATTCGTTCACGGCGCTGTTTCGCACCGGAGGCTCATCCGAACTTGCCTGAGTCTTATTGGATGCGAAGGACAATTGGGATGGATTTAAGAAATCCATGACTTTCGATGTCGACTGGCTCAGCCCTTGGGAGCGTTGCAGATTTTTATCCAAAACCTGGCTGAAGGTTTGGCTGAGCCGCATTTCTTTTTGAGAAGCATTGGCTTGAACAGACATGGAATCCAAGCTGCTCATGAATAGGTCCGCCAAGCTGGTTTGAGGCGATGAGGTGATAAATGGCTGACTCAAGTTTTTCCGCCAGTCGGAAGAGACGTTTGCAACTTGATTTAAGCAACCAACGTGCCAAAGAAAATAAATTATTTTTTATTATTATTTTCCAATAGTTATAAAAACAGGCCTGTTAGTTTTTCATTCGGTTGGGTTATTGAGGGGCAGTTTTTACCGGGTCAATGATCAGCGCGGAGAAAAAACTTCCAGGCCAGGCATCAAGGAATTCACCGCTTATGGCGATTCTGGAAAATGTTTGGGAATAGTGCGGTCTAAATCTCCGCGTTTCGTCTAGGATTTACGCGCTCTATCCGCGATTTGATGGTGGGTTTAGGTCTTAGCTCGGCCTTGACAGTCCTGC
>JADFXS010000067.1:4313-11403 GCA_015233515.1 Deltaproteobacteria bacterium
AGGGAGAATAGTGTGTCTGACCATGAACGATCCAACCTGACGGCTGTGGAAAAAAGTGTAATTCGCGAGTTATGTGGTGATTTAGGCGACGGAGAACGTCCGTTCGCCGACTTGGGCGCGCGTGTGGGCTTGTCCGAGGAGCAGGTGTTGACCTTGGTTCGCGATCTGGCGGAACGTGGTTATCTGCGTCGTTTCGGAGCCACGTTGCGGCATCAAAAATCCGGTTTCACCGCCAACGCCATGATGGCCTGGACCGTCCCCGAGGAAAAAATAGAAGCCGTGGGCCGGGTCATCGCGTCTTTTCCCGAAGTAACTCACTGCTATCAACGCCGAACCGCGCCGGGTTGGACCCGAAACCTATACACCATGATCCATGCCGTTAGTGAAGCTGACTGCCATCGCCTGGCTGAAAAAATAGCCCAGGCCACCGGCCTGACCGACTATGAACTGTTGTTCAGTCATGAGGAGCTGAAAAAAACATCCATGAGGTATTTCGGATGACGGAAAGTAATTCGCAAAAGCTTTTTGCCCGGGCCAGGACTCTCATCCCGGGTGGGGTAAACAGTCCGGTTCGCGCCTGCCGGTCGGTCGGGGCCGATCCATTATTTATCGCCCGTGGCCAGGGAGCCAAAATTTGGGACGAAGACGGTAATGAATACCTGGATTATGTTTGCTCATGGGGTCCGTTGATTCTAGGGCACGCCCCGGCGACCGTGATCAAGGCCGTCCGCCAAGCCCTGGAGTCCGGTTCGAGCTTCGGAGCCCCCACCGCCTTGGAAGTGCGTCTGGCCGAACTCTTAGTGGAATGCGTACCTTCCCTGGAAATGGTCCGAGTAGTCAATTCCGGGACCGAAGCAACTATGAGCGCCATTCGTTTGGCCAGAGCCGTTACCGGGCGATCACGGATCATTAAATTCGACGGCTGCTATCATGGCCATGCCGACAGTTTGTTGGTGGCCGCCGGCTCTGGCGTGGCCACCTTGGGTATCCCCGGAAGTCCAGGTGTCCCGGAAGAAATCGCCAGACTGACCTTGTCCCTGCCATTCAACGACCTCAAGCCCTTAGTCGAAGCTTTTGCCAAGTTCGGCCCGGAAATAGCCGCCGTTATAGTCGAACCCGTGGTCGGGAACATGGGGGTCGTTGCTCCTCGCGAGGATTTTCTGCCGAAGTTGGCTGCTTTGTGTCGTGAAAACGGAACGCTATTCATCATGGACGAAGTCATCACCGGATTCCGCCTGGGTCTCGGCGGCGCCCAAGCCAAGTATGGGCTGAATCCGGACCTGACCTGTCTCGGCAAGATCATCGGCGGAGGTTTGCCTGTGGGGGCCTATGGCGGCAAGCGTGAAATCATGAGTCGCATGGCTCCGGAAGGAAACGTATACCAGGCCGGAACATTATCCGGAAACCCGTTGGCCATGGCCGCCGGCGTGGCCACCATCGAAGCGCTCCAGGCCGATCCGGGCTTGTATGACCGGATCGAGGTCATGTCCGCCGCCCTGGCCAAGGGACTGGCCGAAAGGGCCGGTCGTCATGGGCGCCCAGTTTGCGGTAACCAAGTAGGCTCTCTGTCCACGTTGTTCTTTACTCCCGGTCCGGTGGTGGACTGGACCTCGGCCGCCAAATCCGATACCAAGGCCTATGCGGCTTATTACCGGGGCATGAGGGAGCGAGGGTTTTACCTGGCCCCGTCGCAATATGAAGCCACCATGGTTTCCGCGGCCCATACCCCCCGGGATATCGAGCGGACCATAGCCGCGGCCGACGAAGTATTCGCGTCCATATAACATAGCAGTTGTAATACCAAACTGTTCCGGCCTATGAGGACCGGAACAGGGCGACACTTTGATATCAAGCTCTTATGTGAGGGAACGACCCATGAAAATCGTCCTGGCCCAACTCAACCCGAAAGTCGGCGACTGCCGTGCCAATCTGGCCAAAGTCATGCAAACGCTGGAACAAACCAAGGCCGCCGCGCCGGACCTCGTGGTTTTTTCCGAGCTTTTCCTGACCGGATATCCCCCCCACGATCTGTTGGAAAAAAATGGTTCGTGGAGGAACAGAGAAAAGTCTTGGATGATTTAGTTGATAATTCCAGATCTTATCCCGAAACCGGCATCATCGTTGGCGCGGTTCTTCCTAGCGGACGGGAACCGGGCCGAGGTTTGTACAACTCGGCGGTCCTCATCCACCAAGGCCGAATTCTACACTCCCAGGCCAAGACCCTGCTGCCCACGTACGATGTATTCGACGAGACCCGATATTTCGATTCCGCCACGGAAATAAGAACCTTCCCATTCAAAAACGAAATCCTGGGGATTTGCGTATGTGAAGACGCCTGGAGTGAACCTTATCTTTTGCCCCGACCGATTTATACCCAGGAACCGATCGCTCACCTGGCCGAACAACAAGCCAGCTTGCTTATCAACGTCTCCGCTTCTCCCTTTTATGCCGGGAAAGAAGAAATCCGTTTCCGCCTGATCCAAAATCACGCTTCACGGTTCAACATCCCATTTATCCTGGTCAATCAAGTGGGCGGCAACGATGAGATCATTTTTGATGGTCACAGCATGGCTCTGGACCGTTATGGTCGTCCCGTGCTTTTGTTGCCCGGTTTTGAGGAAGGAACCGCTCTAGTCGATACCGACATGACCGGACAAGAGAGTCTGTTTGTCCCGCAGGATAAGGTAGAATCCGTTCACCAGGCCCTGGTCCTGGGTATCAAGGACTATATGCGTAAAAGCGGCTTTTCCAAGGCCGTGGTCGGCTTGTCCGGCGGCATTGACTCGGCGGTAACCGTTTGCTTGGCGGCGGCCGCCCTTGGCCGGGAAAACGTTTTAGGCGTCTCCATGCCCTCCATGTATTCTTCCCAGGGCAGCATGGATGATGCGATGCTTTTGGCCGCCAATTTGGAGATCGAGCTGAAAACCGTGCCCATCAAGAGAGTATACGACGCCTATCTCGAAATTCTTGGTCCTCATTTTACCGGCCGGCCGGCGGACTTGACCGAAGAAAATATCCAAGCCCGGGTCCGCGGAAATATTCTCATGGCTTTTTCCAATAAATTTGGAAATTTAGTTTTATCAACCGGAAATAAAAGCGAAATGGCCATGGGGTATTGCACTCTGTATGGCGATATGAGCGGCGGTCTGGCCGTCCTGGCGGACGTTCCCAAGATGATGGTCTATGAGCTGGCCGGATATATTAATCGCGAACGGGAAATCATACCCCAGGCCAGCTTGGACAAAGCCCCTTCGGCGGAACTGCGGCCGAATCAAAAGGATGAAGACTCCCTGCCACCGTACGCCGTTCTTGACCAAATCCTTCAACTTTATATTGAAGAAGGGCTGTCTCCCCGGGAGATCATTGACCGGGGGTTCACTTCCGACCTGGTCCATTGGATAATCAAAACTATAAATCGCAATGAATACAAGCGAAAACAAGCTCCGCCCGGCCTGAAAGTCACCACCAAGGCTTTTGGTATCGGCCGCCGCATGCCCATTGTGGCGAAACACGATTTTTGAAAAGACCGGCGAACGCATTCCCCGTAGCTTGCCACGGGATTAGTGGGCAAAAAGATTTGAATGCGTTCGTTCCTTATATGTCGAAGATTCCTTGCAGCTCGTTGCAGGGAGCTTCAACGTGCCATGCTTGACGGATTACGTTTTATTTTGTGGAAAGGTTCACCATCATGACCTATGAAGCTGTCATTGGCCTGGAAGTTCATGCCCAACTGTTGACCGCCAGCAAAATTTTTTGCTCATGCTCCACCTCTTTCGGGGCTCCGCCCAACACCCATACCTGCCCAATCTGCCTGGGCCTGCCTGGAGTCCTGCCGGTATTGAATCGGAAAGTCGTGGAATTTGGGTTGAAACTGGCTCTAGCCACCAATTGCCATCCAGCGCCTCGATCCGTCTTGGCCCGTAAGAATTATTTTTATCCGGACCTGCCGAAAAACTATCAAATATCGATGTATGAGCAACCGTTGGCGGAGCATGGCTGGTTAGAGATCGACCTGGACGGTCGGACCAAGCGCATCGGCATCACCCGCATTCACATGGAAGAAGATGCCGGCCAATTGATCCATGGCCAATTCAACCCCCCATCTTAGTGCGACCTTAACCGTACCGGCGTCCCTTTGTTGGAGATTGTCAGCGAACCCGATCTTCGAACCGCGGAGGAAGCCGCCGCTTATTTAAAAACTTTGCGGGATATCCTGGTGTACCTGGAGATATGCGACGGCAACATGGAAGAAGGCAGTTTCCGTTGCGATGCCAACGTTTCCCTCCGTCCGGTCGGCCAGACGACCTTGGGAACTCGCACCGAACTTAAAAACATGAATTCCTTCCGCCATGTGGTCCGAGCTATCGAGTACGAAATCAGGCGCCAGCGAGTGGCCCTGGATGACGGTGAAAAAATCATCCAGGAAACCAGATTATGGAATGAAGCCAAAGGCTTGACCGAACCCATGCGCGGTAAGGAAGAGAGTCATGATTACCGATATTTCCCCGATCCGGACCTTATCCCCCTTGAAGTCGACGACCAATGGCTGGCCGATATTCGCGCCGGTCTCCCGGAACTGCCTCGAGCTAAAAAGCAACGCTTTCTGGCCGATTACTCACTTCCGGCCCATGACCTAGATATCCTGATCAGCCAGAAAGCCTTGGCGGATTATTTTGAAAAAACCGTACAAGCCTTTAACGAACCCAAGATGGTCAGCAATTGGATAATGTCCGAACTGATGCGTGAAGTGAAGAACGATCCGAGTGAGTTGACGGATTGCCCGGTAAAACCGGAACAATTGGCTCATCTGTTATCCATGATCCACAGCGGCAAGATCAGCGGCAAAATCGGAAAAACAGTTTTCGATCTCATGTACAAAACCGGTCGGGACGCGGATCGGATCGTCAAGGAGCAGGGTTTGGAAGTCATGAGCGACAGTAGTCAGCTAACTGAACTCATCGACGAAATCATGGCGGCCAACCCGGAGCAGGTCAAGCAATACCGAGCCGGCAAGGAAAAGGTTTTTGGCTTTTTCGTGGGACAGCTCATGAAAAAAACCGGCGGTCAGGCTGATCCCAAAACCCTGAACACCTTACTAAAGGAAAAATTACGAAGTTGATCCCGACCAAGACAGCATATCGTTTTTCACAGGTTGAAAAGGCAAGGAAATACAGAAAATACTCCCCAGGCC
Source organism: Deltaproteobacteria bacterium (assembly GCA_015233515.1). The sequence goes on from JADFXS010000067.1 coordinate 9,505, forward strand.
TTCGGTGCTTTCGGCCCATATTTCCCCACCGGCCAACAGCACCAAACGCCGGGCCATGGTCAAACCCAGTCCCAACCCCTGATATTGCCGAGATGCGGATCCGTCGGCCTGAGAAAAATCCCGAAACAATATCGGAAGGTAGTTTGCGGGGATGCCCACTCCGGAATCGCTTATGGTAAGTCGTATCCAATTCGGCGTCGCTCGCTCTTTGTCCAGGGAAACAGCGGCCTTTACCCAGCCGGCTGGAGTGAATTTGACACTATTCTCCAAGATTTTAGACAGGATGGTGCTGACCAGTTTCACGTCCCCCATCAATAGTTTGGGAATCTCCGGAGAAATTTCATAGTAGAGCAGCAGATTCTTTCGCGTTGCTTCATCTTTAACCGATCTGATCGCGGCGTCCAAAATCACTTCTATGGATAGCGGCTCATTTAGGAGCTGATAGTCGCAGGCTTCTATGCGCGAAAGTTCGATCAGATCATCGACCAGATTCAGCAGGTTCCGGCCCGACTCCTTTACGTCCAGAAGAAAACTCCTTTGGCTCGGCGTCAATTCTGTCTGCAGAACCAGATCGGTCATACCGATAATGGGATTTAAAGGCGTGCGGAGCTCATGAGTTATGTTGGCAATGAACTCACTTTTGGCGCGCGCGGCGGCTTCGGCTTCATCATTGGCTCGCCTAAGTTCTTCCTCGACTTTTTTTCGGATGGTAATATCACGGGCTATGCCTTGAATCGCCTGGGCTTCTCCATCTTGGTATATAACCGAAGCCATGGTTTCCACCCAGACATAATCACCCGATTTTCTTTTTATTTTGTAGATGGTTGGTTCCCTTTGCGTCCCGGTTTCCAGCAGTTCCTCAATGGAAGCTCGCACCGTAGGGATTTGGCTTTCATCGATCAGGTCGGCGTATTGAACCCTCAGTATTTCTTCCAATGAATAACCTAATAAACGCACCATCGCCGGGTTGGCATCCAGAAATCGGCCCTTAAAATCATGAAGATATACACCGTCCAGCGAACGATCGAATAAGGCGAGGTAGCGGGTTTCGCTTTCCCGCCGGGCCTCCTCGGATCGTTGCCGCTCCTTGATTTCCGAATAAAGCTCTTGATTGACTCGGGTCAATTCCGCGGTCCGTTCCAAGACCCGCTGCTCCAGCTGGTTATGAGCCTGGCGTAAAGCTGCTTCGGCTTGTCGGCGCTTTTGGATTTCCTTGTGAGTTTCTATCAACTGTTCCTGGAGCTTGGCCGACTGTCGATCCAGTTCCTCTTTAAGGATAAAAGCCTGGATGATATTGGCCATGGCTCCACTCAACAAGGATAAATTCTGACGCTGGTACTGATCAAAGCGCTGCGGCTCAAGAAAGGAAACGTTCAAGATTCCCAAATCGCTGTCCATAATACTCAACGGCAGACAAGCCAGGGATGTGGGCTGAGTCAGAACCTGGATCGGTTGAATGACTTGCTCGGCGCCATTTTCCAAGAATGCCGGCAGGCCTGTCTGAAAAACCATTCCGGCGATTCCTTCTCCAGGTCGAAAGGTCAATTCTTTGTTATAAGGGCCGCTTTCCTCGCCTAATAAATCAGCCGGCCCCCGAGCGGCCAAGAGCTGAAGCAACCCGGCTTCGCGATCAAAGAGCATGATCGATGACCCCTGAACATCGTCCAGGTATAGCACCAGGGTGGTGAGCACGGCTTCGGCGGCTTCCAGAAGACTGGCAGCCCGGATGGGTATCGCGGTCAAGGCTGAAACCGCGGATAGAAAACGGATCATGTCTTCCAGCCGTTGACTCATTACCACCATGGCTGGGTGGATACCGTCCCGTTTCTGTTTCTCCGCGGGTAAAAACTCGTAATTATCCGACATTTGTCGGGCTCCTTAAACAAACATCTGCTGCCA
>JADFXS010000698.1:0-1145 GCA_015233515.1 Deltaproteobacteria bacterium
CATCGGGACCCAAGTGGTCGATGATGAAGAATAAAAAGAATCCAGTGCTCGGTAATCGGCAATATGGGTAAATTCCGATATCAATCTTCCGAATGCTTAAAGCTTAACTCCACACCATTTTTAAGGATGGCATTATGACTTCCGACGAAATTAAATCCTTGGCTGCTAAAGTGATCATGAACACCTACGGTCGATACGATCTAGCCTTGGTCCGCGGACAGGGCCCCTTTGTCTACGACCCGGAGGGGAAAGAATACCTGGATTTTGTCGGCGGTTTGGCTGTGGTCAGTTCGGGCCACGCCAATGAAAAAATCGCCCAAGCCATATTTGATCAGGCCCGGACCTTGGTTCACGTGTCCAACCTGTATTTTACCGAGCCTCAAGTTCGTGTGGCTAAAATCCTGACCGACCATTCGTTTGCCGACCGGGTCTTTTTCTGCAACAGCGGAGCGGAAGCCAACGAAGCCGCCATCAAGCTGGCCAGGAAATACTCTTTCGACAAATATGGCCAAGGTCGGTACCGCGTGCTGACCATGACCGATTCCTTTCATGGCCGGACTCTAGCCACCCTTTCCGCCACGGCTCAGACCAAAGTTCATCAGGGCTTCGCTCCCTTGGTGGATGGATTCGGGTATGTGCCTTTCGGGGACCTGGCGGCGTTGGAATCGGCCTTAACTTCCGATGTCTGCGGTGTTTTGATCGAACCCATCCAGGGGGAAGGCGGCATAAACGAACCACCGGACGGCTATCTGCCGGAACTGATCAAACTTTGCCACTCCAAGGATATCCTGGTCATATTTGACGAAGTCCAGGTGGGCCTGGGGCGAACCGGCACCCTGTTTGCCTATGAACAGTATGAGGTCATTCCGGATATCATGACCCTGGCCAAGGCCATCGCCAATGGGTTGCCCATGGGAGTCTGCCTGGCCAAGGAAGAAGTGGCCAAATCCTTTACTCCCGGAACCCACGCCACGACCTTCGGCGGCACGCCCCTGGCTTGCGCCGCGGCCTTGGCCGTGCTGGACATCATGCTGGCCCCGGGTTTTCTGGACCACGTGGTTCGAGTCGGCGCCTACTTCAAGGCTCAATTAACCGATCTGGCCGCTCGCCACTCGTTTATTAACAAAGTCAAAGGCCAAGGGTTG
>JADFXS010000698.1:1182-2011 GCA_015233515.1 Deltaproteobacteria bacterium
CGGGGCTCAAGTGGTCAAGGATTTGATGAACCGCGGCTTTCTGATCAACTGCACTCACGACACGGTTCTCAGGTTCCTGCCGCCGTTGACCATTACCGAAGCGGAAATCGACCGCCTGATTCCGGCTCTGGAAGCCGTATTGGTCTCCACCGCCCAGGCCGCCGAGGTCGCGAGCGAGGGAAGATAATGAGCAAGTGGGACTTCTTAAAACTATCCGACCTGACCGGCGCCGAGATGGAAGAGGTTTTTACCAGGGCCGCGCGGATGAAAGCCGAACGAGCCAACGGTTGTCAGCAATCCACTCTGACCGGGCGGACCGTGGGCATGATTTTCAGCAAACCATCCACTCGGACCCGAGTTTCCTTCCAAGTGGGAGTCTATGAATTAGGCGGCCGGGTGGTGTACATGCAAGAAAGCGAAACCCAGATGGGCCGTCAGGAGCCCCTATCCCACACGGGCCGGGTACTGTCCAGGTACTTGGATGCCATTGTCATCAGGACCTCCGACCATTCCGTGGTGGAAGGTTTGGCTAAATACGCTACGATCCCGGTCATAAATGCTCTGACCACCAAATCGCACCCTTGTCAGGTTCTGAGCGACATCTTCACGGTGATCGAAAAAAAAGGGTCGATGAACGGACTCAAGGTAGCCTGGATCGGCGACGGCAACAACATGGCTTATTCCTGGATTGAAGCGGCTGGCCTCATGGGCTTTCCCCTGACTTTAGCCGTACCGGAATGTTACGATCCGGACCCGGAAATACTGGCGATCTCCCGCGCCCGGACCACCGCGCCGATCATCGTGATCAGGGAACCCCTGGAGGCCGGCC
>JADFXS010000699.1:0-1647 GCA_015233515.1 Deltaproteobacteria bacterium
CCTTAATTCACCACTTGCGGGCATTGAGGCACGTAACTCCTGGCTGCAACGCTCGGCGGGAAGGTCCCGCACCCAATGGCCCGCTCGAACTCGGTTGCAGGTTACATTCAGCGGTGGCACGCATTCCGCAGCGGCTCCGGGCACCGCCCGGTGGCTCCTCGACGTATGGTGAATACGCCTGCGGGCCAAAATCGGTCCAACTTCGCGTTTCGCCTAGGATTTACGCACCCTATCCGCGATTTGATGGTGGATTTAGGACGATGGCGGTTAAGCGCCGCCGAGTCGCCGACCGCCACACGGGTTGCAGGGTTATGGCGCCAAGAAACGCCCGTTTACTGTCATTTCGACCGAAGGGAGAAATCTCCGTTGTTTTCCAGGAAGGTCATTTGGCCTTGGAGATTTCTCTTTGCGGCTTGCGCCGCTCATCGCAATGACACCGTACGCTCCGTAGGGAGGCAACTCCGAACAATTTGAACCGGCCCCGCCGAATGGTTGTTTCTTGGAAGTTCCTCACTTCCTGCCCTTTTAATATCAATCTTTCAGGCCGGCATGGATAAAACCCTACTAACATGATTGACAGGCCGCAAAACCACCTCTATTATTTACACATATATAGTATCGACAAAGCAGGCAAGCCAGATATGATGACAAGCGATTCAAAGCAGGCCAATCCCCATCCCGCCCTGGAAACTACGGTATTCAGCCGACGGTTGGTGAGCAAAGAGCAAAGAATCTTGGCTGATATGTCCCGCCAAACGTTTGATCAGGTCCTGGTTGTTGACGACGAACCGGCCATTCGGGAGGTCATTTCCGAGTATTTGAAAATGGAAGGCTACCAAGTGGAAACCGCGGACGACGGTCTTCAGGCTATAGATATTCTCAGCCAACATGAATTCGACGTCGTGGTCACGGATCTGTCCATGCCCAACTTGGACGGGTTCGGCTTGATGCGCAAAGCCTTGGACCTCCAGCCTCTAACCTCGATCATTGTTCTTTCCGGCCAAGGGACCTTCGAAAACGCCATAGAAGCCGTGCACCGCGGCGCCTATGACTTTGTGGCCAAACCGGTCCGGGACTTCAAATCTTTTAAAATCACCGTCGATCGCGGCTTGGAACATAAAAGCCTTTTAGTCAGCAAGGAAAATTATCAGCGAAATCTTGAATCCATGGTTATAGAGCAGACCAAGGAACTCGGCCATACCAACAAATTACTAAAGAAATATGCCGATGAACTTGAATCTGTCTCCCTTTCTTTCATCACGACCTTGCTGACCGCGTTGGAAGAGAAAGACCTGTATACCGCCGGCCATTCTCGCCGAGTGACTTTCTTCGCCGTCGGAGCCGGCCGTGAAATGAATCTATCCGGCCATGACCTGTGGCTATTGCAGACGGCCGGTCAACTTCACGATATGGGCAAGCTGATGATCGATCTCAGTTATGTCAATAAACGCGGACCGTTGACCGACGATGAATGGCAAATCATGAAGGAACATCCGGCCATGGCCGACCGCTTCCTGGCGCCCTTACCGTTTTTGGCTGAAGTTCGGCCGATTATCCGCCACCACCACGAACGGATGAACGGCACCGGGTATCCCGACGCCCTGTCCGGGGATGAAATCGATATCCTCACCCAGACTTTGGCCGTGG
>JADFXS010000699.1:1690-2005 GCA_015233515.1 Deltaproteobacteria bacterium
CGCTGGATAACGCCATCAAGGAACTGTGGCGGTGGGCGGATATTTATTGGAAAAAAGAACCCGTCCAGGCGTTAGTGGACTTTTTGGCCAAAGGAGAAACCGGTCCGCAGGAAACAGGCCTCAAGCCGGCTTTATCAATGAATCTGGATTTATGGGTCGGCCGGCGATAGCTTAAAGTTGCTTCCTGTTTTTAATCTTATTTGGTCGGCTGTCGCCTCTCCCGCGGGAGCTTCAGGATTTCCCAGCAAATTCCTTGACAAAAACCTAAAGTAATGCGATAATTCTATTGTCTTAAGGATAAGACATTTCACCCAC
>JADFXS010000700.1 GCA_015233515.1 Deltaproteobacteria bacterium
CAAACGGTCTTCGGCATAAAGCTGGATGGCTTTAGGATAAATTCGATGCTCTTGCTTGAGGATGCGAGCCGCGAGTGTTTCCCCGGTGTCATCATCCAAGACTGGAACCACCGCCTGAACAATGATCGGTCCGGTGTCCTCCCCTTGATCGACGAAATGAACCGTGCACCCGGCCACCTTGACTCCGTGAGCCACTTGAATAGGCCAAACGTCGGTGCCCGGAAAAGACGGAAGAAGCGCGGGATGAATATTCATGATGCGCAGCGGAAAAGCTTCCAGCAGTCCCTGCCCCACCAGGCGCATGAAACCGGCGAGAATCACCAATTCCACCTCATGAGCCTGCAGGATTTTCAGCAGCGCGGATTCAAATCCGGTTCGGGAAGGATAATCCCGATGATCGACCACCACGTTTTTTAGACCGTGCTTTTCAGCCCGTGTCAGTCCATAAGCACCGGAAACATTGGAAATCACTATGGTGATTTCCGCCGACAGTTTACCGGTTTCAATGTGGTCTATAATCGATTGCAGGTTGGAACCGCCGCCGGAAATCAACACGCCCAGTTTGATCTTACGCATAACCACGGTCTCTTTCGTCATTTTTTCATCATAATAAGGCGACAGGTTCGTCACTCGATCCTAGAGCCTCGATTTCGCCGACCAACCAGGCCGGTTGTCCCATGGCTTCAAGGCGCGTGACCATTTTTTCGGACAGATCAGGCCGAACGACCAGGATCATTCCCAAGCCCATATTAAAGGTCCGATACATTTCCCTTTCATCGACATTTCCGGCTTGTTGCAAAAAAGAAAAAATTTCCGGCCTAGGCCAGGCGTCTTTATGGAAAACAGCCCGGCAGCCATCCGGTAAAACCCGGGGGACATTGTCTATCAATCCGCCGCCGGTTATATGAGCCATACCGAGGATAGCGAATTCCTCCAACAAGGCCAGCACGGTCTTGACATAAATAACCGTGGGCTTGAGCAGTTCATCCGCCACTGTGCCGGACAGGAGGGGGTCGGTAACTTTCAGTCCCAGATGGCCGAAGATCAAACGCCTGACCAGGGTATAGCCGTTGCTATGAAGACCGGATGAGGCCAGGCCGATAATCTTGTCGCCCGGTCTGATAGCCGATCCATTGATGATGCTGTCCCGGTCGGCTATTCCGACCACGAATCCGGCCAGATCGTACTCATCCGCGGCGTAAAAATCGGGGAGTTCCGCGGTCTCCCCACCGATCAGGGCGCAACCCGCCTGCAGACAACCGTTAGCAATACCGCGAATGATTTCTTCCGCCCTTTCCGGAACAACTCGGCCCACCGCCAGATAATCCATGAAAAATAGCGGCTTTGCCCCTTGAACCAGAATATCGTTCACGCCCATGGCCACCAGATCGATGCCAATGGTGTCATGGCGTCCGGTCTCAAAGGCCACTTTCAGTTTGCTTCCGACTCCGTCACAAGAGGAAACCAAGACCGGCTGCTTGTATCGGCCCGATTCCAGGCTAAACAGTCCGGAAAATCCGCCGATGTCCGTGATGACCGCCGGACTGAACGTGCTACGAACCACGGATTTGATTCGTTTAACGACTTCATTGCCGGCATCGACATCCACACCGGCGGCTTTATAGGTCCAAGACCGGGTTGACGGCTCAGACGGAACAGAGGCCTCGGACTGTATGCCGGCTTCCCGGGTCGTATCCTGGAGGTTTAATCCGGATTTGTTTTGGCTATGTTTTTCCGTTTCGGACATGAATTCCTCTCAATTTTCGGCCAGGTCATATAGTTATCAACCAAAATTAAATCATATATCTAGTTATCTTGGCCGATAAATGCTGTCAACCTAAATCCACCAAAAAATCGCGTATAGGGCGCGTAAATCCTAAGCGAAACGCGAAGTTGGACCGATTTTGGCCCGCAGGCGTATTCACCATACGCCGAGGAGCAAAAATCGGGAAACGAGCGTTGCAGCTAGGAGTTACGTGCCTCGATGCCCGCAAGTGGTGA
>JADFXS010000701.1 GCA_015233515.1 Deltaproteobacteria bacterium
AATTTACGCTAAAAAACAAAATTCGTTTTATTAACCAGTTTTGCAACAGCCTCAAGAGGTGCTAGGGCGAAACAATGCCCGCTCCGGCCTCCTAACGCCGCCCAAAGACACTCCCGGCTCTCACGCAAAAAGCTCAATGGCTTTGGGCCAGGTGCTGAATTCAGTTAATTCGGGCAAAGCCGCAACGACCCCGTCTTTCCGTAGGGGCGGAGCTTGTCCCCTGGCCCCCGCAGGGGGTCCGCCCGCCAAAGGCAATGACAATAATTCCGCCGCAATTCCATCCTTATTGTAGGGGCCGAGCTTGTCTCGGCCCGGCGCTATGGCGATTATTTTGGTGCTTCGGGAAATATTATTGGAGCTCAAGCAGCGCGGGGAATTTGGCGTGGCTTTGGGCCACGTCGGAAGCTACGATTTCGCGTTTTACGAGTGTCGAGAGGCACTGTTCCAGGGTGTACATGCCTTCACGCCCGGTTTCCATCTGGCTGCGGATTTCGGCCAGGGCATTGCGCCGGATCATATTGCGGACCGCCAGGGTCGAGACGATCAGTTCTGAGGCGAGGATCCGCCCGGTATTATCTTTCCTGGGCAATAGATTCTGCCCGATGACCGCCAGCAGGTTTTCCGCCATCTGGACACGGATCTGGTTTTGTTTTTCTCCCGGGTAAACGTCGATGATGCGGTTGATCGCTTCGATCGCGTCCGACGCGTGCAGGGTGGCCAATACCAGGTGCCCGGTTTCAGCGGTGGTGAGTGTCATGGAAATTGAATCCAGGTCGCGCATTTCTCCGACCACCACAACATCCGGGTCTTGCCGCAGGGCGTATTTTAATCCGGTGGCGAAGGTGGCTGTATCCGCGCCGACTTCCCGCTGGATGATCAGGCTTTTCTTTGAGGTATGTACATCTTCGATCGGGTCTTCAATAGTCATGATTTTATAATTCTGTTTCTGGTTAATATGGTCCCCCAGATGTGACATGGTGGTGGTTGTGCCTGATCCGGCACGCCCGACAATGAGGATAAGCCCCGACCGTCTGAGCGCCAGGTCTCCGATTGATTTTGGAAGGCCCAATTGCGCAATGCTGGTTAAAGACGATGGCATGACCCGGATTGTCGCGGCCATGTTATTACGCTCTTGATGGATATTGACCCGAAAATAGTACCCGGAGAGGCAGGAGTAGGCAAAATCCAGTTCACGGCTTTCGATAAATGCTTCGCGTTGTTTCTCGGTAAGCATTTCATCAAGAATTTCTTCGAGATAATCAGATTCCATGGTGGGAAGGTCAACCGCGATCAGCCCGCCCTGAACGCGAAACACCGGCGGCCGCCCGGATACCAAATGGATATCCGAGGCGTGATATTTGACGGCGAGATCAAGATACTGCTTGATCCGGGGGTTACCGGCCCCACGGGCTAACTTACTCATAGATAAAAGGATACCACGCGGCAGGGCTGAAAACAAGGAGATGGGGCTGCTGCTTACAGGTTTTCGATTTTTTTCTTCCCGACAATATTAATGTTGTTTTGCGCGAGTACTTCCAGCGCTTTATCCGTGTTGTCAAAACGAAAAACAACCAGGGCTTTGTCGGAAAATTTTTCAACGAAACCGTACATATATTCGACATTGACGCCATTGGCGGCAAAGATGCCGAGGATTCCGGCCAGCCCGCCCGGGGTATCAGCGACTTCGACGGCAACGATTTCGGTGAGCGAAGCAACAAATCCGGCGGCCTTTAACACCGTTAATGTGCGGTCCGGCTGGTCGGTCACGATGCGCAGGACGCCAAAGTCGCGGCTTTCCGCCACGGTGAGCGCGCGGATATTGATTTGTTCCTGTCCGAGGAGCGCGGTCACTTCATGAAGCCGCCCGGCGTGGTTTTCAAGAAAGATGGATATTTGAATGATTTTCATCGCTCGGGCTCTCCGTTAATTAAATATTTCGTTTATCGATGACGCGTTTGGCTTTGCCTTCGGAACGGGCAATGCTTTTGGGTTCAACCAGCC
>JADFXS010000068.1:0-7024 GCA_015233515.1 Deltaproteobacteria bacterium
CCGCGCCCCAGAACCATGAAATCATTAAGCCGCTGGTGGAATATGAGATCAGGGACTTGGTTTTTATCCTCAACCGCGCGCCCAGTCTTCATAAATACAATCTGCTGGCCTTCAGGCCGGTTTTGACCGATGAATTGGCCATCGGCCTGCATCCGTTGGCCTGCAAGAGTTTCAACGCCGATTTTGACGGCGACACCATGAGCGTTTTGCTGCCGCTGTCCAAGGAAGCTCAGAAGGAAGCCCGAAATAAACTCCTTTTTTCCAAAAATCTAATTTCCAACCGCAACCGGGAAATTATGCCGCACCTGGACCAGGATATCGTTCTGGGCATCTATCTCATGACCAAGGGCGAAGATGGACGCCAGGAATTCAGAGGGTTGTTTTTGGAAGCTGTTTGCGGTTTCATCGTGGATAAGACTCGGGCGCAAGGATTTGAGGAATTAAAGAAACTGCTGAATAAGCCGGCCAAAAAGGCCGGACGTAAAACAGCCGGCCTTGATGAAAAATTGAAGGATTGGGGCAGCAAGTTCATACAGGATATTGAAGACCGGAAACACGCTCTGCAATTACTCAAAAAGATAGATGAAATCCAATATCCGATCCCAGGCGATTTCTTGAAGGATTTGCTTCAAGCATATCTAGAAGTTATGAAAAAAACAAAGCTCGTTCTGGAGTTGCTCCAAAAAATCATGGACCTCGGCTTCAGGGGGGCGACGGAAAAGGGGGTGACCTTCAGTCTCTTTGATGTGCCATATCTTGCCGAGAATGTCCGGAATCAGCCGCCATATCTGACCGACTTGGAGCGTAAAGAAGCCGAAAATACGGAAAACCCTGAACTCACGCTGAACAGAATTCAAAAAGAGAAGGTATATACGGAAATTAAAAACTTGATGAAACCCGAGAGTGGTTCGGATTACTCCGGCAGCCCCATTGCATCGATGTTTAATTCCGGATCCAAGGGCAAGATGGAACAGATCGGCCAGCTAGGCGGTATGCGCGGCGAATTGCAGGGCATGACCGGGGAAGCCTTGCCGTTTATCAAACACAATTTTCGCGAGGGTATTCCTCCCCTCGAGTTCTGCGTGGGCAGCCAGGCCGGCCGCAAGACCATGTGCGAGAAAAAACTGTCCACCGCGCCGGCTGGAGCTTTCACCAGAAATCTGATCGAAGGCGCCTATCGGGTGGTGGTGACCGAGAAAGACTGCGGCGCCGACTCGGGCCTGGAACTGCGGGATCTGTCTAAAACGGAAATCCTGTTGAAAGAGCTTAAAGATAAAGTCAAGGTCAAAGGCTGCATGACCATGAAAGAAAGAGAAGTCGGCCGTACTGCGCTGAAGTCCGGCCTGTACCGGTCAGTGCTGACCTGCCGGACAAATCCGCCGGGAGTATGCGCCGAATGTTACGGCCAAGACCTTGCCACCGGGGATGAACCCGCCGAGGGGACTCCGGTCGGTCTGATCGCCGGACAGGCCATCGGTGAGCGCGGCACCCAGTTAACCATGCGGACTTTTCATACCGGCGGCGCCAAGGGCAGCGTCGAAGTCGCCGATTATACCCGCCTGGAAAAGCTGTTGAACAATTCTCCGGTGGATGTGAAATTGTTCGAGGTAACCTTTCAAGATCAGGCAAATCAGTGGATGGAGAATCCGTCGATTCTGGACGCCTGGACTTTATTTCTTTACCTTCTGTATAGCGATCAGCCCGGCGTGGCCGAGCTTAAAAAACTGGAAGTGTCAGCGCGCCGATGTTTATCCGAGATGAAACATCTGGACTATATCCGCGACATCCTTTTCCTTGAAGCGCACCTCATCTATAATGCGGCGGTTCACGACCGGCACTATGAGGTTCTGCTTCGGGCTATCGTCAATTGGAATGATTCTCGGGTTAAGGAGGACCTTAAAGCCACCTCCCGGGACCATCTCGCCTCTATCCGCAACCTGGCTTATAAACAGGAAAAGGGCAGGCTCGACGGAGACCACAAAAATCTTCTGATCGGCTTGCGAAAGGCCGCCGAGGAGCAGCCCTCGTTCCTGGCCGCGTCCTCTTACCGCCGGGCCTTGGAAATTCTAAGCAAGGCCGCCCTGGAAGAAAAGGACGACAATTTGATCGGGCTGAAAGAAAGACTTATCATCGGTCAACCAGGGGTAAAGTAATGGACTTGGAACCAAGAAACACAATAGGACCGGCCACCGGACCGCAAACCGGCAAAGACCAGAAGCCGGAACCAACCGCTAAGCAGAAACAAAGCGGGAAATCCAAGCCATGGCCTGCCATAAAAACAATCACCATGCATGAACACATTATGCTGGCCATGCTGAAACATATTCAGGATTTGCAGCTGGAGGACGAATTGGAGGATCGATCCCCGGAGCGTATCTTTGGCTCGGGCAGTGAAGAAGACGACTATGAGGACGAGCCCGATACTGATTTCGATGGTTACGACGCTGATGACAACCCCTTATTGGATGAAGACTCACCCGGCCATTTGCTTGAGGAAAGGCCGGTAACCATATGGGACCAGGAAACCGTCGAGGATCCATTATCAACAATTCCTGAAAAACCGGCCATAATCCTTGAACTGGATGGAGATGGCTTGGAAGTTGTTATTCCTGCCGAAGAATATCGGAGCATGATCAGCTCGTTGAATACACTTCCGCCCTGGGTGGGTGATTCTGGTTTCAAATATAATTTTATGACAATAAGACTCAAATTTCTAAGAACCATCGGCGAGGCTGTTGTAAGAGCAAACGAGGAATTATTGATCAATTCCCCGGAAGACTCCCGGGATATTGCGCCGGGCATAAAAAAAATCAGGCAGGTGGATATTGCCTCTGAAGTCGAGGACAAAGTCCCAAAAAAGATAAAAGGTTATCTGAGCCATTTGATTCATGGACAGTTCATCCAAGTCCCGGGACATGGCGTATTGAGTCTCGAGCGCTTCTTTGTCACTTCCGAAGAGACTAAGAAGACCCAAAAAAGAATCACGGAAAAAACATTCCAATACTTGCATGAAGCCCTTGGACGAGAACTCCTCGATGATCCGCTTTCGGACGAACGGTTATTGAACAAGGCCAAAGATTTGGCGAAAGAAGCGGGCGACCCGGATAAAAACGAAATCATTCTGAAAATGGAAAACGCTAGGAACGACGGCCATAAAAGCCTTCGGACCTGGTTGAAAGAAATGGGCGTACCCTTGGAGATCGGCCGTCGACATCTTTTCGAAAAAGTCAAACTCGTTATCGAAGAAAACAAGGAAAAAAACAAAAACGAATCTATCTCATGGCCGAACCCGCTCAGTCTTTTAGATACTCTTATCAAGGATTATGGACTGTTCGCCGGTTCGAGCCGGGGCCGTCAGCCCCTGGGTCAATACCGGGAAGAGAGATACCGTGACTTTGTGATAGCCAGGCTGCGTCAAATATTGGAAGCCTTGGGAGTGGAAGAGGGATGGGGAAACCTATGAGCGATAAATACACTATTTTTGTTAATGATGAGGATATCGCGAAAAAATTGCATACGGAGTTTGCTGGCAAAGATCAAATACACGTGGTCGGAAAAAAGAACTCTACGACACCCGGAGAAGAACCATTTGCCATGATCTTGTCTTATTCGGCTAGGTTTGATCCCGAATCGATACTTGATTCTCTTCATAAAAAAAAATGGACTAATCCTGTTTTTGTTTTAGATGAGACATTCAACCCCGCCCATTCTAAAAAAGTCTGGCTGTATCCCCAGGTCGCGGGTTATCTGGTGTGTAATAATTCTGAAAACGAAAAATCATATCGAGAGATAATAGAATTTATTTCCCGCCGGATCGATATACAGCAGGCGGCTGCGCAAATAGCCGACACCCAGGAAATCGGAACTTTCGTCAAAATTGAGGCCGAAGACTATAACAAGTACAACCTGGTCAGCCTTTTTGTCGGCCGGATGAGAGGGTTCATGGTCGAACTCAAGAGATTGGCCGAGACCGCCTGCCCGCGATCTTTGGATAAAAAACCAGATTTTAGTCTGTGCCAAGCTCTGGAAGAGGAGAGGAACTCCCGGCTTGCAAACCCAAATAACAAGGAAAAAATCGAACCATCCAAAAAAACTTTTTTCAGTAAGCCTAAATCCGCCCAAACCCGGCCTGTTATTTTGATTTATGGCGACACCGGAACCGGTAAGAGCATTATCGCCGAATTTATCCACGAATACGTTTATTCCGATCACTCAGTATGCTGGGAATCCGGGAAAGTCGACAGAGACAGAGTGGGAGCTCTCCGCAGTATGACTTGCAGCAATATCGGCGGAGCACTGTTAGAGTCGGAACTATTCGGCAGTTTAACCGGAGCCTACACCGGGGCGGAGACCAAATCAGGAGCCATCCTGGAAGCCTATAACGGGACATTGTTTCTGGATGAAATTGGTGAATTAACTCCAAATCACCAGGCCAAACTTCTTCAATACCTCCAAGACGGCACGGTCTTTCCCATGGGCTGGGTCGGCGATCCTATTTTCGTGCCGACCGTGGTTGTGGCCGCCACCAACAAAAATTTGGAAGAAATGGTCGAAAAAGGCGCATTTCGCCGCGATTTGCTTCACCGCCTGGGGTCGGCGGTGACCCTGCCGCCTTTGCGGGACCGTTTGGGCGACTTGGACTATATAGTCGACTTCATTTTGCAAAATCCGGGAATCAACCATGAATCCACGATAAAAAAGGTGGAGCGAAGTGTATATGGTTTCTTGGGCCGGCAAGAGTTCCCCGGCAATTATCGTCAGCTGGAACAGCTGCTGCGACAGGCCGTGGCGCAAGCCCGCAGTGACGGGGTCCACGTGCTGATGCTGCGGCATGTGGAAGAAGCCGCGCAAAAAGTGAAGTTGACGTCGCGCAAGCCACACCCGAAACCCGAACGGATGGCCGCAGAGGGAGCAAGATCGTCCGAATAAATGGAAACGAAGTTGTTATCCAATAATATGAACAGGCCCGTGAAGGCCTTGGGTAGGGAGGTTTGCCAGGGATGGACTATCTAACTCCTTCCGTCCTTTTTCCCGACTTGCGGCTGGCCTCATACATTATCACCCTGGAGCCGCGCCAGGAATGGCCATATTCCGAAAATCGAGGATCGGTTTGGCGGGGCGCCATCGGCAATTCGCTGATGGACCTTTTCTGCCCGTGGTCCAGGCCCGAATGCCGCCGGTGCCGATCCCAGAAGTCTTGCCCGTATTACTTTTTATTTGAATTCGGCTCGGAGCAAAAAGGCCTTTCTGAATTACCGCGGCCGTATATTTTTTATTCCCATCCTTCGACTTGGCCGCTGGTTCAAGTCGGCATGACCCTGATAGGGTGCGCCGATGAGTTAATCCCACAGCTGGCCGCTTCCTGGGCCAGAGCGGGTGAGCGCGGAGTCGGGCAAGGCCGTCACCAATTCAATCTTGTGCATATCGATAGAATCAAGCCTGACGGTGAACATGAAAACATGAGCTTGGCCGATATCAATGCCGGCCTGGTCATAAAAAGTTACCCTCTCGCGGATTTCATTTCTCCTGAACACCCGAAATGGCCGCTCCGGATTATTTTTAAAACCCCGCTCCGCATACAATCAAATGGACGGATCGTTACCGACCTGGATTGGGGTTATCTTTTTAAAACCCTGGCCATCCGACTATCATGTTTAAATCAATACTACTGCGACGGAGAACGTATCAGCGAAGACCTCTGGGATCAACTCCTGATAATATTCCAATCCCCCAACCAGTCGATTCTCAGGCTGGAATGGCAGGACGAGCACCGTTACTCCAACCGTCAGAAAAAATCAGTACCTCATGGCGGCCTGGTAGGCGATGGATTTTTTTGGCCTGAACAGCACCACTGGATTTGGTGGCATTGGTGGCAGACGGCCGCCTTGTTTCATCTGGGTAAGGGGACCGGCATGGGATTGGGCCAAGTTGTTTTTACCGAGTAAGTTCAAATTTTAAGATCACAACCGACCGCCTTTTTGCTCCAAATCCCTGCCCGGATCAAGCATTCACCCCGTCGGCCGGCCGAGCCGCGGCGTTAAGGAACGGCGAGAAGTGCTGCATCCCGTAAGTATTTTGCTCATCGTTCCTTGGCGGGTAAGGAGTCCGAGAAACATGCGCTCACGTTCATTTTGAAGTAAAAAGTCTCCGGCGCCTAAAAGAGGGAGTGTTCCAAGTCTGGAAGACTTCTCATCATACGACCTTTCACGAAATGATCATCCTGTCGACTTTCCATCCATAATTCAGCCGCGAAAATCCAAATTTTCCCAATAAAAAAGGTAACATGGCCATGGATATAACGGCCTGTGGAATAAATGGAAATGCGGTTGTTATATTACGGTGGTTCTCGAAAGTTTCTTCGTTTTTAAAGTATTATTGTCATTTGGAGGAGCGGCCACAGGCCGCGACGAGAAATCTCCAACACTACAAAATCACAATGAGATTTCTCCCTTCGGTCGAAATGACAGACATTGTGGCTGATGGAAAAAAGCGGAGGAAAGGAGATTTAGACCACACTATTCCGAAAAAACTTTCGAGAATCGCTATAAATCTTTCATGAAAAAAAAACCTTGGATAAAGACTATTGGAAGCGTTTTAATTTATAAATTCTTCAAAAAAACCGAAAATAGTTAGAACCGTCGCGGTGGTTGTCCTATAAATGATGGCGATAATTTCCGACAACCTGACTTATCGAGTTCGATTGTACCTCCATGGTTTTAACAAACCAGTAAGTAAATTAACCATAATAATTTTTTAGACTCGACGGCTTGACAGCTCAACTGGATAAACCTTTAAGGAGAAAAAAATGACTCTATCCATTGCCGACGAAGCGAAAGCCCTAAAAGACAAATTGTCGAATGATGAAAAAAACCCGCTTAAAGTTGCTCTGTTCGGACAACCGGGTTCTGGTAAGTCTTCCATAATCAACAAACTAGTCGGAGCGGAGGTGGCCAAAACCGGCCCTAAAACCGATGTAACCCAACAGGCGGATATAGTCCAGATGTTTCATCTCGGATAAACATCG
>JADFXS010000068.1:7038-11307 GCA_015233515.1 Deltaproteobacteria bacterium
TTACCGGGATATGACAAAACCAGGTTTCCGGCTAAAAACTTTTTCGATAAATTCGATGTGAATAACTTTGATTTATACATGTGTGTATTTTCAGGAAAATTCCACATGGACGATTCGATTTTTTTTAACTATCTGAAAAAAAACGGTAAGGTATGCATTTTTGTAAGAAATCAACATGATAATATTTGGCAGGATGGCAAGGAAATATACGAGCTGGCAAGGGAAATATCGGAAGATACCTGTAACCAGGTGCGGTCCCTGGAGCAGGTATATTTTACCAGCTGCAGAACCGGCCAAGGGATTAAAGAGTTATCCGAAGCCATTTATCATAGTATCGGGGAAGCCAATCAAGGCAAATGGCTAAAGTCAGCCAAGGCATATTCTATCGATTTTCTTGATAAGAAAAAGAGGGAGTGCCAAAAATATGTCCTTTATTTTGCCGGAATCGCGGCAACAAATGCCTTAAACCCACTGCCCGGTGTGGACATTGGTATTGATGTTGCCGTCTTAGTCGAACTTTTCATTTACATTCGTAAGTCGTATGGCCTGACCGACCAAAGACTGAATTCAAATGAACATATGTATCATGCTTTAACTCCTCTGGCCAATAAAGTCATTAAATATTCAACCAAGCAAGGGATATTGCTTTTACTTGAGAAATTCGCGGATAAACAAATAGTTAAATCAGTAACAAAGTATATTCCTTTTGTCGGTCAACTCATTGCCGCGACAATTGGATTTGGAATTACCAGATCGGCGGGGATGTCCTACTTGGAAGATTGTCATGATTTGGCAAAAAATTACTTGGAAGAAGAATTGAAATTTAATAATGGGTCCCGGATATGGGATGGGCCAAATAAAATCATTTCTATCCAAGGGGTCGGCCGTTAACACCACATACCAAATATTTAAGCGGTAATCTTCGGACGCAGCGCCGAATAATGGCCAATGTAATTAATCCTCTCATTTTTTTATCTTCTCCTCATCTCTTGAATTTACATCTCGGTTGAGGCAATCCCCTCGCTTGACCCCGGAAGCTTATATTCATTTCTCCTAGGTTGAGTCTGCAAACTGTTCTTGTTGACTCTAATTCGCCGCGTGAGCCGTGTAATTAATCCACCTAATCGACCACGATCCAACACCTTTGGGGAAACTCGTCGTTAATCAAACCTATCCGACCCATCCCAGCACTTATTCGAGCTTGCCAGGAAAAGGAATTAATATTCGGAGACACTATTATGCATTTTTCGATTCACACATTAAGAAGAGCGGCGCAGCGTAACATAACCCCGTCTTCCTTGGAAATGGTTGAGCAGTTTGGTTATCAACTTTATCGAACAGGTATAATTTTCTATACCATTCGACGAAAGGAAATTGTCAAATACCAGAAAATGGGCATCGATCTCTCTCCCTATGAAGGATTAACCTTTCTGGTTCATCATGACGGGACGGTAATTACCACCTATAAGAACCCGCAAGCCTCAAGAATCATAAAGAAAAAATGTAAGCGAGACTTGAGGAAACCGGGGCAGGCCTAAGCACGGTTAGTTTGGCTTTAAATGGAAATCAGGTTGTTTAATTCAGATTGATCATCGCGTCCGCCTCTAACTGGAGGCCAGGGGCGGAAGCGATGGCTATAACCCTCAAAACATATTTTGACAACATCAGGAAAGGAGGTAAACACGCCATGGCGATAATCTTAACATTCATAGCCGCGATCTCTCCCATTATTTTTCTCATTTCGCTGCTTGCCAATATCTTTGGCAGCCTTTCTCGATGGTTTTAATCTCAACGTTAAAGGAGAAAAAAATGATCGCCTTAATAGCATTTATTTGTAAAGAAACGGTCCTTTTCATTGTCAATATGATCCTCGTGGTGGTAACTGTCGTAGATATTATCATAAAGTGGTTTTAAACTAACCCACCGGCAATCAGGCAAAAATAGCCGGCGGAATTCAATTCTCAAAACTTCACCGATAAGCTTTTAGAAAAGATCCTCTCCATCTTTTAAATAGCGGTAAATTAAAGGTCTGCCGCACGGATTTCTAAAATGGGATTCTCTCAGACCTTTTGGTTTCAAAAGCATATGTCAACGTCCGCCTTTTCAACTTTTTCAAGTCAAGGAGTTTGCCATGACTAATATCGCTGAAAATTTCGTCCCCAGTCCCGCCGCCATCGTCACTCCGGCCGTTACCACTAATCCCCAGCTTGATGATCCTTTTCTTGCCTGGGAAGACCTTACCCCTTCCATCCAGGAGTCAGCTCGAAACTCCCTGAAAGCTTACTTGGCCGAGATGGACGAACTGGGGCGGGAAAACCGCTGGTCGGACGTTTTGGCTCTGTTCTGGCCGGTGGAAGAGAAGCTCCCGGAATTAGCGGCGGCCGGCCTGGATCTGCCCATTCGAGCCAAACTCGGCTTTGCCCTCGGGCAGCTCCATCGCTTTGACGAGGCTATTACCGAACTGACCATCTGCGTGGATCGAGAGCCCCAGGACCACATGTATCAAGGTTCCCTGGCCTACACCGCGTACAATTCCCTTTTCGCGGCCAAAAACAAGGAAATATTCCTCAGCGGCCACCCGCGCCAGGAACGCATCGACCTGGCGCACACTCATTTTCAGAAAGCCCAATCCCTATGTCCGGATAGGGTGACCAATTTCTATCGGGAAGGCATGTTGTACCGCAAGGTCGAAGGCAAGCCGGAACAGGCCGTGCCTCTTTCCCAGACAGCCGTGGCCAATTGGGACAACCTCGACGCCGAGCAAAAGAAACACCGGCACCAGGAACGAAAAAATTTCGTCAAGGCCCTGTATAACCTGCCTTCCACTTTCCTGGAACTGGAATCGCCGCATAAATCGTTAGCCTTGCTGGAACGCTGTCTCAAGGAAGATGAAACCAGCCATTATATGTCAGACTGGTTCCAATATTTTGCTCTGGGCAAGGTCACCTACCAACTGGGCCGATTTCCCGCGTCCCGGGACGCCCTTATTTACGCCGCCCAGATCAAGGATGCCGGACCCCGGGATTTTGTTTTCGAACTGCTGGCTCGAACTGAGTTGGCCTTGGGTCAACCTGAACAAGCCCTGGCGGCCATCAACCAGATTCCGGAACGTAAACGCCGGCCGTATTACCGTTGGACCGAGGCCGATGTCTGGTGCGCCTTCAAGGATTTCTCGCGAGCCAGGACGGTCCTGCTGGCTTGTCAGGAGCGTGACTCCCGGTCCAAGCATGTGGCCCTGATTCGATTGACCAAGATCGATTATCTCCTGGGTGACTTCCAAAACGCCTTTGAACACGCTCAACAGGCCAACCAATTTTTTCTGGAACGGTTCGGCAATCCCTATGGAGTGGCCCTGTTCTGGCAAGCATTGACCGCTTTGCGGCTGAACCGACAGGATCAAGCTCGGGCCCTGGCCTTGGAACTCAAGGATTTCAATCCGCGATTTCCCAA
Source organism: Deltaproteobacteria bacterium (assembly GCA_015233515.1). The sequence continues at coordinate 10,489 of JADFXS010000068.1, forward strand.
ACTCGAGCGCCTGTTGCACGAAATAGGCTAAAGAAACGGAGGAAAATCATGCCACCGAGCGATGCCACCGTAACCGGGCGGGTCGCGCCGGACTATTCCCTGGTCATGACTCGCCTGGAACGTGAGATATTGCAGGGGGATCAACCGGAGAAATATCGGCAGGTCCTGTCCCGGGAAGATATCTGGACCAGGATGTCGCCGGCGGAACAAATCAAATGGGCCCAATTGTCGCAAATGGCCGGGGTCGCGGAGGTGGCGCTCAAGGTTTTGGCCCATCTCAATGCCCAAGTCCCGGATATTCACCAAGCCTGGCTGGATCGAATGGATCTGCTGTTGATCCTGGACCGCCGTCAGGAACTTACCCAGGTGTTGGCCGCCGCGAAAAATTTTATTCCCGAAGACACGCTGATGTCCTGGCGGCGTTTAAATATGACCGGCCGTCCAGCCGAGGATCAAGACCTGAAGGGCAGCACGGCCTCTTTTGACACTTTCCGTCATCGGCAACAAATCATCCAGCACTATCTCGACCTGTTTGCCGGCCGGGAAGATTGCCATGCGCGACAATGGTTTAACAAGGATGAAGGCAAATCCGGGTATGTGCCCGTCCACGCGCCTCTAACCCCGGTCCAAGTAGAGGAGCACATCAGCGGTCGGCGCACTTATGGTTTTTACCTGATGCGTTCCGACAGCACGGTCAAGACCGCGGTGATAGACGCGGATTTGGCCATGGAGTTCCGAAGCGCAAAGCCGAAAAATTCGGAACGGGATTTGATTCGTCGGGAAAGTCGTTACCTGGTCATGCGGATCAAGGAACTTGGC
>JADFXS010000069.1:0-9227 GCA_015233515.1 Deltaproteobacteria bacterium
GCTCATATCCGGGATAATAAATATTTTATGTAGGTATGTCAAGTAAAATCTAATTCTACATACTCAAATGTCCAAACTCCAGGCCGTGGGTTTCAACCCACGGATTGGTTAGTCGCTACGCGACAAAATGCCACATATGCGAAACGATTTCCCGGCGACTAATCGCCGGGCTACAAGCTTGCGGCCCCTACGGGGCGCTTAAGCGTAGCGAGAAATCTCCTGGTCGCCGCTTTGCGGCTGAAAGATGATAGCCGTGGGTTTCAACCCACGGATTGGTTAGTCGCTACGCGACAAAATGCCACATATGCGAAACGATTTCCCGGCGATGAATCGCCGGGCTACAATCTTGCGGCCCCTGGGGAAGTGATCACGGAAACCTCCTTCATTTTTGTATTAATTTTCTATTTTGAGAAAAAAAACAAAACATCACCCATGGAATTCATCATCGGTTTTTTCTTCACCAAAAACCACAACCCGATTTCGGCCTTCATGCTTGGCCCGATATAAAGCCTGATCGGCCAGTTTCATTAAGCTTTCCAAATCCGTGGCCTGGCTTGAAGATACGGCCAGGCCCAAGCTGATGGTCACCCGGATCGTCGCGCGTTCCAACACCAGGGGCGTCGATTCCACCAGCTGTCGGATGCGGTCAGCCACGGATCGGGCCTGGGACGGACTGGTTTCGGTCAAAAGCGCTGCGAATTCCTCGCCGCCCAAGCGTCCAAAAACATCTATGGATCGTAAATTATCAGTGCAAATTCGCGCCAATGTCCGCAGAACCATGTCTCCGACATCGTGACCGTGAGTATCGTTGATGGATTTGAAATTATCGGCGTCGATCATTATCATGACCACCGATTGCTTGTTTCTTTCGGCTCGAAGCAGCTCCCGTTCCGCTAACTCAAAAAAATACCGGCGATTATAGACATTGGTCAACTCATCTATTCTGGAAAGGTTTTTATATTTTTCCTCAGCGTTTTTTCGCTCGATGATCTCGCGTTCCAGCTGTTCGTTCAGTCTTTTTTCTTCTTCCAGAACCCAGAATTCCGTTCGCTGGGTTCGATTCATGGTTCGGACAAAATAAATACCGAACAAGTTGACCAGAACAAAATTCAACAGTATCGGCGACGCCTGATCAAAGATGGCCTCTCGAATCCGAAACATCATATAACTATAGGCCAAAGAGCCCAAAATTCCTCCGAAAACCGTATAAATCAACTTGGTGGGAAAGAATAAATAGTAGACCAGAATAATCATGGCCAGGAAAGGCAAACTGGTTACCAGATAGGGTTTTAATACCAGTTCCGTGCATTCCCCTATAGTTAGCATAATGAAATAAAAGAGCACGAAAGGATCGATATAACGTCGGAGTTTACTCGAATAAGTCGCAAAGATACACCAAAAAGCGGCCAGAAAAGTCGCAATTCTCAGGGCGACCATGAGATAAAAAGGAGCCGACCAATTTAGCGCTCCATAATCGCTGAAAATTCCGCCTAAATATGCTAATGAGGTCAACAAAAGGGCGACACGGATGCGGTTCGGAATCAAATTATTTTTGGCGGCTAAATATAAATTTTCATGTTCCTGAAATTTAAATTCCCCATTCCATTTATTGATGATTATTTTTTCCATTTGAAGTTGCTTATTTTTGACCTTGATATAACTGATTTACGATTCTGATAGAGTCTCGGGTTTGTTATAAGTTTAGCTCCTAGGCGATTTAATGTTCATATCCGTTTTCATCTATGCAAATTGAAAACATCTTAATCGGAACACATTATTTTATTCCCGGATATACTACGAGGCCGTGACTCACTCCGTCAAGCTGAAAAAAGGAAACCAGTTCGCCCCCAGCCCATGCTCTTCGCCTATGCGGCATTCAAGGACCCGACCCGCCGCTGCGCGGCGGATTCTAGCCAAACACTTGCTGTCATTTTTCTTCGTGGCTTGCGCCGTTCACCAAAATACCCCCATACGTTCTGTTGGAAGGTAAATTAGAACCATCCGGATCGATCCCGAGGTGTTTTTCTAGGACCGAAAGTCAAGCCGAGCCGGGGACCGGCCCTGGTCTTGAAACCGCCAGAATGTTATAATAAGGAATAGTTCAATTACATGCCGAACTATCACCCTGGGTGATGCTGATTCGGGATGGCTTATCCGCTCAGCTTGTCGCGGAATATTAAAATATGGAAACACCTTAAGGATGTTCGCCATGCGTTCAAAACGATTTTTTATTCTTTTTCTGGCCTGTTGCCTGGTTTCGATCTCGCCGGCGCTCATGGCGGGCGTGACCACCAAGCCCACGACCGACCTTACTGAACAAGAAAAGGACTTCCTGAACAAGACCGGCCCGATCAGAGTGCATAACGAAAGCGACTGGGCGCCCTTTAATTTTAACGAAAACGGCGTTCCTAAGGGTTTTTCCATTGATTACATAAAGTTGGCAGCGCAAAAAATCGGGCTTGAAATCAGGTTTATCAACGGACCCTCTTGGAACGAGTTTCTCGAGATGACGAAAAAGGGTGAGATGGACATCATGCTCAATATCGCCAAATCGCCCGAACGTCAACAATTCCTCGAGTTTACGGCTTCCTACATCACGATGGTCCAAATGCTTTATACCCGGAAAGACTTTCCCCCGGTGGCCTCGATCAAGGACCTTTATGGTAAACGCTTCGCCGTGCCTAAGGGTTTTTTTCTTCATGAAGCCCTCAAAGCCCATCCCCAAATAGAAATCGTGGAAGCGAGCGACACGTCGGACGCCATCCGCGCGGTTTCGATCGGCAAGGCAGACGTCTTGTACGACCTGATGCCGGTGGTTGACTACATCACCAAGCAATTGCAAATCAATAATTTAAAAGTCGGCGGCAACCTCGGCCTGGTAGAAGAGGGCCAGCCCATCCCCCTGCATATCGCCGTGCGAAAAGACCAAAAAATTCTCCTCGGCATTCTAGAAAAAGGCATGGCCTCAATTACCGAAGAGGAACTACGGAAACTCCACGAAAAATGGATGACGGGCGAATCCAAGGAAAAACATGATTCCATTTCCACCATGGATGCCAATCTTGAACTGACCGCGGAGGAAAAGTCCTTTCTCGCGGGCAAGCAGCTACGGTTGGGTTTGGATGACGCCCGGCCGCCTTTCGAGTATCTCGACGAACACGGCGACTACGAAGGTATCAGCGCGGAATTCATACGCGCGGCCGCCAAGAAACTCGGCCTGACCCTGCTGCCCCAAAAAAAGGTGAAATGGACCGAGGCCATGGAAAAAGTGAAGACCGGCGAAATAGACGTCATTCCCAAGGTAACTCCGACGGCGGCCAGGGAAAAATTCATGAATTTCACTCGCCCGTATATCACTTTTCCTTCAGTGATCGTCACGCGCAAGGACCACCTGATCGGCGGAATGGACGATCTTCGCGGACTCAAAGTCGGCGTGATTAAAGGGCAAGTAGTCCAAGCTAGCCTCAAGCGCGACCGTCCGGACTTTTCTCTTGTCGAAGCTCCCGACATCGAAACCGCCTTGCGCGATCTGTCCGTGGGCAAATTCGACGTCTTTATCGACAACCTGGGCGCGGTCAGTTATACCATGGACAAACTGGGCCTGGCCAACCTGCGGATCGCGGCCTCGACCCCCTACACCCATGATCTGGCTTTCGGCGTCAGGAAGGATTGGCCTCTGCTGCTCTCCGCCCTGGACAAGGCCCTGGCCGGCATGACGGACCAGGAAAAAACCGAGCTTAAAAACCGCTGGCTGGCCATTCAGTTCCAGTCCGGCATTCCCTGGCATATCGTCGGACCGATCGGCGCGGCCCTCTTGGGGATCATCGTTTTCGTCCTGCTTTGGAACCGCCGCTTGGGGCTGGCCATCCAAGAAAGGGAACGCAGCGAAAAAAAATTGCGCTTCACCCAGTACGCCATGGACAAGGCGGCCCACGCCATCTTCTGGGTCCGATCCCTGGACGCCGGGTTCAGCTACGTCAATGATACGGCTTGTAAACAATTAGGCTACGACCGCCAAGAGCTCCTCGAGTTAAAGGTCACCGATATCGATCTGGATTTCCCGCCGGACAGATGGGCCGGGTTTTTGGATGCCTTGAAAAATAATGAATTCCTGGTCACCGAGAGCAAACATCGGCGCAAGGACGGCGCTATCCTGGACGTTGAACTTACGTGCTACCTTAATGAATATGAAGGAAACGAGATCATCATCGCTTTTGTCAAGGACATCACCGAACGCAAAAAGGTCGAGGAACGCTTTCAAAGCATGGCGGCCAACGTTCCCGGGGCCATCTTCCAGGCCAAAATCACCACTGAAGGTGAGTTACGATTTTTATATGTCAGCCCGGGCTGCGAGGAACACTTCGGTTTGTCCCCGGCGGCCCTGATCGAGAGCCGGCAAAAAATGGAAATTCATCAAGAAGACCGGGGAAGGTTTGAGCAAACCAAGCGGCCGAGGATTTTAAACACTTCGAATTTGTTGGACAGCTTGCCACGATCACCGGGAACAGGAAATGGATTCGTCTGGTGGCCAAGCCTTCCCGCGACGATACTGGAGACCTGACCTATAACGGCCTCATGCTGGACGTCACCAAGCGCAAATTAGCCGAGTTGGAATATCTGGCCAGCGAACGGAAAGTCCTGGCCATGAGCCAGGCGGTTGAAGACGCCCTGGTGCTGCTCGACGGCCAGGGCAAGGTCCGTTTCTGGAACCAGGCCGCGGAGAAACTTTTCGGTTTCACCGCCGATGAAGCTCAGGGCATGGATTTTCATGAAGTGGCCGTGCCCCTGGCGGCTAGGAAAAAAGCCAAGGAAGGCCTCCAACGATTCGCCGAAACGGGTCAGGGGAATATTTTCGGGTGCACCCTTCAGACCACCGCTCTTAACCGGGCCGGCCAAAGCTTTCCGGTTGAAGTGACCTTGTCCGCTTTCCAAGTGGACGAAGAGTGGTTCGCGGTCGGCACGGTGCGGGATATTACCGAACGGAAGAAAGCCGAGGAGGCCCTTAAAAAAAGCGAGCACCGGATGAAGTCAATCCTGGAAACCGCCAACGAAGGCTTCCTGATGATCGATAACCAGGGGATGATCCTGCAGACCAATCCCGCGATGCGTCAAATCTTAGGTCGAGATCCCTTGGAGAGCAACGAAAAGTCTATCTTTGACCTGGTGAACGAGGAAAACAGAAAAATATTCGCGGTCCAGTTGGAACTGAGGGAACAGGGCCTTAAAAGCGCCTATGAAATAGGCCTGACCCGTCCGGACGGCGGGCAGGTCGCCTGCCTTTTCAACGCCACGCCGCTCTACGACGATGCCGGAAAGAGGATCGGCTCCTTTGCGATGGTCACCGACATCACCGCGCGGCGGCGGGCGGAGGAAGCGATCCGGGAAAGCGAGGAGAGATATCGGTTGATTTCCGAGAATTCCGCTGATGTTATCTGGATCCTCGACATAGAGACCCTGAGCTTTAAATATGTCAGCCCCTCGGTAAAACAACTCAGAGGTTACACTCCCGAGGAGGTCGTTTGCCAACCCATGCAAGCCGCCCTTACTCCTGAATCCTTTCAGAAAATCGAGGAAGATCTGCCCGATCGCTTGAAGGAATACGCCTCGGGTGACGAAACGAGGAAAACCTTGACCACCCAAGTGGACCAGATACACAAAAACGGTTCCATCGTCCCGCCCGAGGTGGTGACCACGCTGATGGCCGATCAGCATGGAAAAGTAACCGCCATATTGGGAGTTTCCCGCGACATTTCCGAACGTAAAAAGGTTGAAGAGGAAATGAAAAGATATTTGGATGATTTGGAGAGGTTCAACAAACTAGTCATCGGCCGCGAGGAAAAAATGATCCAGCTTAAAAAGGAAATCAATGAGCTCCGGGAGAAGTCCGGTCAAGAACCCAAATATAAGGTGGTAGAATAATAAAATCATGAAACAGATTCCTATTAGAAAAAAAACGCGAAATCGATAAGGAGCGGAACAATGAGCGAAATAAACAGCGAAAGCAGCCAGATGAGCGGCAGCCTGGCCTTGAGGGTCTTGGATCAAATCCCCACGCCGATCATGGCGGTCAATCGAGACCTGAAAATCATCTTCATGAATGCCGCCGGTATCAAATTGCTTGGAAAATCATGGGCGGAGATAGAAGGGCGCTTTTGTTACGATCAATTCAATTCCCTGCATTGCCAAACGCCGGAATGTCGGATGAAACAAGCCATGGAATCCGGCCAGACCTGCACGGCGCGCAACGAGGCCAAAGTAGATGGAAGAAGCATTCCCATTGAATATACGGCCGCGCCGCTCAAGGACGATGACGGGAATATCGTGGGCGGGTTGGAGTACGTCATCGATATCACCGAAAGGGTTCGCGCCGAGCAGAAACTCCGGGAGCAGAGCCGGACTATTCAGGAAATCTCGACGCCCGCCATCAAGCTCTGGGACAGGATCGTGGTTCTCCCCGTGGTGGGTGTGATCGATTCCCTGCGCGCCCAGCAAATGATGGATGCCATGCTCTCCAAGATCACGGAAACATCATCCAAGGTCATTATTCTTGACATTCAAGGAGTGATGGCGGTGGACACCGCGGTGGCCAATCATCTGATCAAGATCACCAAGGCGACCAAGCTGATGGGATGCAAGTGCATTATTTCCGGCATCACTTCCGCCGTGGCCCAGACGCTGGTCCATTTAGGCGTTGACCTGGGCGAAGTCTCCACCAATTCCAATCTGCAGGACGCCCTGGCCGACGCCTTTCGCCTTTTGAACCTCGAGGTGACCAAGTCGAAGTGATGACCTTCAACGCGCCGGGCCTTGGCGGCTCCACCCTTAACCAACCAAGAAGATCGCTTTGGAGGCGATGAAGATGGATGATACGGTCTCCTCCGGGATGGGCATGCATATTATCGACCATTACCTGATTGTTCCGGTCAGCGCGGAAATCAATGACCAAACCGCCATGCGCCTGCGGCAGGAAATCCTGGCCAAAACGGAATCAACCTCCCCGAAAGGAATGCTCCTCGATGTTTCCGCGATCCGCGTCCTGGACTCGTTTACTTTTTCCATTCTGACCGAAACCGCTAAGATGGTCTCGTTGCTAGGCGCGAAAACCGTCTTTGTCGGTTTCCAGGCCGGGGTAGCCTCGGCTTTGATCGATCTGGATGTTGATCTGGGGAACCTTGAGACGGCGGTGACCTTGGAAGACGCTTTCGAGCTATTGCGATCCCAGGCACCAACTCCCAGACTTCGGGATGACCTCGAGGTCTCGATGTCCCGGGGGAACTCGGGAACCGCCGATAATGACCGTGACTAGCCACCACACCTCCCAGGAGATACAACTGGAACTGTATGAACCCTCGGACAACGCGCAAGCAGTCGTCACCGCCAGGAGGCTGGCGGCTCAAGCCGGGTTTAGCGCCACCCTTCAGTTCCTGATCGCCACCGCCGTGTCCGAACTGGCGACTAACATCATTCGGTACGCCGGGCGAGGCGAGATTACCCTCAGAGTAATTATCAATGATCACCGGACCGGCCTCGAGGTGGTCGCTCTGGACGCCGGGCCGGGTATAGAGAATATCGAACAGGCCATGCAGGAACATTTCAGCAGCGGTCACAGCCTGGGCCTGGGCCTGCCCAGTGTTAAAAGAATAATGGATGAATTTACCATCACTTCCACCCCGGGCCAGGGAACGATGATCGTCGCGCGGAAATGGAGATAAGATTTAATGCCGGAAATTGACTATCATTTTGTAAAACGCGCCCTGCTGGGTCCGGAAGACGAATGCGGAGACGGCGGCGTTATCAAGCAGTATGACGGCGAATGTTTTTTAGCCTTGATCGACGCCCTGGGGCATGGCAAGGAAGCCCACGAGATCGCTGTCCTGGCCGAGAATTTTTTACTGAAAAATTTTCATGAGAAGCTTATCGGCCTGATGAACGGCCTGCATTCATGCTTAAAAGGCACCCGCGGAGCCGTGGCCGCCCTCTGCCGCCTGAACCTGTCCGACGGCCAAATGCATTACGTCAGCGTGGGCAACATCACCACCAGATTATTCGGATCCACGAATTCACGAATGGTCCCCAGGGGCGGCGTCATCGGATACATGATGACCGCCCCCAAGGAACAGACCATCAGGCTCTATCACGGGGATATCCTCTATTTATCCTCGGACGGCATTAAGGAACATTTCGACCCCAATGATTTTCCCGGACTCCTGACCGGCTCGGCCAGACAGATCGCGGACGCCGTTCTTAATGGTTTTTCCAAGAATACTGATGACGCCTCGTGCATCATCCTGAGGTATTTGAAATGATCGAGCTTGGTAGATTGGCGGTCAACACCCCGGAGGCCCTGCATGAGGCTAGACGAAAGGTGTTTAATCTGGCCCAGGCCCTAGGTTTTGACGCGATTCGGACCACGAGGCTGGCGACAGTCTTTTCCGAACTTGTCCGCCTTGGACCCGGCGACTCCCTTGGCGCCAGGGTGACGGTCGGCCTTGACCACCATGACGGCCTGTACGGCTTGGCGATGATATTCCATTATCAGGCCAGGGTGACGCCACCCCGGAACGCGGCTCGTTTTTTCAATGTCTTCAACACGGACCACGATAACAGCGAACCCACCACCCTTAAGGCAATCATATATTTTCCCGATCCCCTTTTCCGCCCTTCGGAGGAATTGATCGAATCTCAGAAAAGAATAATTTCCCAGCCCTCCAGAGAGGAATTACTGAGCGATTTAAAATTGAAAAATCAGGAGCTGTTATCATCGGCCGAAGCCATCCGTCTCGCCAAGGAAGAGGCCGAGAAGGCGAGTGAGGCCCTCCTGGGCCAGCTCAAGGAACTGGCCCAGGCCCGCCGGGCCATGCTGAACATCATGGAGGACCTGGAGGACGCCAAGAGGGACGCCGAGGCGGCCACCAAAGCCAAAAGCGATTTTCTGGCCAATATGAGCCACGAGATCCGTACCCCGATGAACGCCATTATCGGCATGAGCCACCTGGTTTTTAAAACAGACCTCAACCCCAAGCAATTCGATTACATCAAGAAGATCGACGCCTCGGCCAAATCGCTGTTAGGCATCATCAACGACATACTGGACTTCTCCAAAATCGAGGCCGGCAAGCTGGATATCGAGGAAATCGACTTTAATCTAGGCGAGACCTTGGACAATGTCGCCAACATGATCACCGTCAAGGCCCAGGAAAAGGAAGGGCTCGAGGTTTTATTCCATA